>CANGHX010000108.1 GCA_947453715.1 Flavobacteriales bacterium
AATTTAAAAATTAGAACCCAAAATACTAAGACAACAACGATTGGTACTTCAGGAACTATAACTGTTTCAAATGATTTAACCATTATTAATACCTCTACTGCTGGTGGTATTGCAAGTACAGCAGTAACGACTACTGTCGGTAATAATTTTTATTTAGGAAACACAGGCAATGCTTTGACATTAAATTTAGCGAATAGAATTTACAGAGCTTCAGGAACAGGAACTTTTACGATGGGGAATATTTCTGGTCATGCTATTAATAATACTTATGCAAGTGCTTCTAATTATGTGATTTCTGGATTTGATGCAGTACCTACATTTTATGGTACATTTACATATAATAGTGGAAGTGCACAAAAAGTAATTCCGGCAACTTATAATAATTTAGTTTCAACTGGAACAGGAACAAAAACAATGTATGGAGATGTTACAGTAAGTGGATATATTTCATTTACTAATGGTAATTATGTTCAAGGAACTTATAATATGAATGTAGCAGGAAATTGGACTAGTACAGGAAATTACTATTCAGAAGGAACTGGTAATGTAACGTTTAATGGGAGTTCAACTTCTACAATAACAGCTAGTTCAGCTATATACGGAGGGACAATTGGAACAAGTTTATTAACTGAAAGTTTTGAAAATGCAGGTTCAATTCCATCAGGTTGGGGAACGGATATTATCGGTGCAACTACTACAGTGGCTGCTTTATCTTACTTAACTTCGAATACCAATCCAAGTGTTTCTCCATCGGCTGGTTCATATTTAGTGAAATTCAATTCGTATATTGCTGCGAGTGGTAATCAAGCTAGATTAAAGAGAACTTCAAGTTTCTCAACAACTGGTTACTCAAACATTGTTGTAAATTTTGATTGGTATAAGGACAATGCATACTCGACTTCAAATGATTATGTAACAATTCAATATTCAACGAATGGATCTACATGGACAACTACAGGTTCAAATATTACAAGATATTCTGCTTCAAATGGTTGGACAACTCAATCTGTAACCTTGCCTGTTGGTGCAGAGAATCAATCAATTTTATACATTGCGTTTTTATTTACGTCTCAGTATGGTAATAATTGCTCATTAGACAATGTTTCTATTACAGGCGATATTGCGGGGACAACCTATGCTGGTGAAGGGTTTAATAAAGTAATTGTCAATAAAACCTCTGGTGGTGTTACACTTGCTTCTAAAATATTAATTCAGACAAGCATGACTATGACGAATGGAATTATGACATCTACATCTTCCTTCTATCCAGAATTTGATGAAGATGCTACAACATCAGGCGCATCTGCTTCTTCTCATGTGAATGGTTATGTTCTAAAAAGAACAAATACAACCACTAAATTCACTTTCCCAGTTGGTGATGGAACTAAATATCGTTTAGCTTCAATCACTCCATCATCGACTTCATCAACTACTTGGACTTGTAAATACTTTTCATCGGCATATTCAGATTTAAGTCTCTTAAATATCACAAGTGTAAGTAATGTTGAATATTGGACAATTGATCGATCTGGGTCAGCAAACTCAACTGTTGAGTTATCATGGGATGCAAGTAGTAATATTACTTCATTAACAAATTTGGTTGTTGCTCATTACAATGGTGCGGATTGGGAAAGTGCTGGAAATAGTGCTTCAAGTGGAACTACATCAGCTGGATTAGTTTCTTCAACAGCTGCTTGGTCTGCATACAGTCCTTTTACATTATCTGTTAATACTCCAGTTTCACTTCCAATTGAATTAGTTTATTTTCAAGCGAAATCAGAACAAAATGATGTGAAATTAAATTGGGAAACTGCTGTAGAAATAAACAATGATTATTTTACAATTGAAAGAAGTTTCGATGGAATTCATTTTTCACCTATAACACGCATGGATGGAGCAGGAAATTCAACTCATAAAATTGATTATTTAACTATTGACAAAGATTATATAAATGGTATAAATTATTATCGATTAATTCAAACAGACTACAATGGTGAAGAAACGACCTCTAAAATTGTTTCTGTCGATATGACTAAGAAAAATAACCAATTTATGAATACAGTAAATTCAATTGGACAAGAAGTTGATAAGAATTATTCAGGTATCGTTTTTGATGTATATTCTGATGGAACAACTATAAAAAGAATACAATAAGTTAATTTAATATTAATGAAAATTTAGCACTAGGTTTCTAGTGCTTTTTTTTTGGAATTAGTTATTAAAAAAGAGTCGTGGATATCCATAGTAAATGCGTTTACTAAATCGGTAAATGTTGATAATCAGTTTTTTAACATAAAAATAATATTGTCTATTCACTTTGATTCTCTAAATTTGTCATGAATTATAAATCTATGAAAAGTAATAATTTAACTTTAAATGGGTTTATAAATTGAATGAATAGTTAAGCAAAGAAATTTTGCTTTTGAAATAAGAAAGTGAGCATCCTTGATGGTGGATTTATCCATGCTGAAACCGCTTTGTAATGTATTTTTATTTATAACATTATGAAAACTGGACAACAAAAAAGTAGAGGATTTTTCATTTATTTAGGCTTTATCTTCTGTTTTATTCTTTCAAATTTTGCTTTTTCACAAGCGACATTACCTGTCTCTAGAACTTCTTGGGGGACAGCTCCAACAGGATGGACAGAATCGATGGGGGCATATTATAGTACTTCTTTCGCATGTTCTGGGAGTAATGGTGGTAAATTTGATGCATCAGCTCAATATTCAACCGTAAATTTTAATGCATCTCCTAATCAATTATCTTTTGTTGTAAAATCAAATTCTGCTACAACTTCTTCATTACTTGTTGAAGAATCAGCTAACGGTAGTACTTGGTCGACAATTATTAATTTATCTGGTTCAACAGATTTACCTACAACTTGTACAACTAAAGGTACATATTCTCTTAGCTCAACTTCTAGGTATGTAAGATGGACATTTACAAAAGGGTCTTCTAATTTAACAATTGATGATGTTTCTATTACGGCTGCGGCAGCTTCTTCCCCAACAATTTCAACAACAGGAACATTAAGTTCACTTTCAACAACATATGGTACAGCTAGTTCAACATCAAATTTTACAATTTCTGGCACATTACTAACGAATGATGTATTAATAACACCGCCTGCAGGATTTGAAGTTTCGAAAACTGCTGGAGGAGCTTCAGGTTTCGCATCAACTCAGACATTAACTCAAGTAAGTGGAACTGTAGCTTCAACGACGATCTATATTCGTTTAGCTGCTGCTACTACTGTTGGGACTTATTCAGGTAATGTTGTATTGACAAGTTCAGGAGCAACTACCGTAAATGTTGCAACGGCTTCAAGTACAGTAACGACAAAATCATTGACAATTACTGGATTATCAGGTAGTAACAAAACGTATGATGGAACAACTTCGGTTACTATGTCAGGTACTGCAGCTTATTCAGGTTTAATGAATAGTGAATCTTTTACGGTCAGTGATGTTGTAACATGGGCTTTTCCAAATGTTAACGTTGGAACAAATAAAACACTAACAAGATCAGGTTCTTTTACAGTACCAAGTAGTAATTACTCGATAACACAACCAACATTAACAGCTTCAATCACTGCAGTTGCATTAACAGTTAGTTCGCCATCAGCTAATAATAAAACATATGATGGAACGACTTCTGCTGTAATTACAGGAACTTTAAATGGAATCATTTCTCCTGATGTAGTTACATTGACGGGTACAGGAACTTTTTCAACTGCAAATGTTGGAACAGGAATTTCAGTGACATCAACCTCTACATTAGGTGGTGCAAATACTGGAAATTATACATTGACACAGCCTACAGGAATTACTGCAAACATTACTCAAGCTTCCCAAACAATTACTTTTGGAGCATTAGCAAGTAAAACAACAAGCGATGCCGCATTTACATTGACAGGTTCAGCAAGTTCTGGACTTACTATTACTTATAGCAGTTCAAATTCTTTAGTTGCAACAGTTTCTGGAAACACGGTAACAATTGTAGGTGCTGGTTCAACAGTTATTACTGCATCACAAAGTGGAAATTCCAATTATTCTGCAGCGACAAATGTAACTCAAACCTTGACGGTAACTCAAGGTTCAGCACCAACCGATTATTATCGATCATTAAATACAACTGGGAATTGGAATACTGCTTCAGCTTGGCAATCTTCAGTAGATAATTCATCTTGGATTACAGCGACACTAGTGCCTACAAGTTCTGCAAATTTGATTACAATTCAAACTGGACATACAATAACGATTAATGCAGATGCTACAGCTTCAACTTTATTGATAAATGGAACTTTAAGTTTCGATGGAAATTCAAGTAGATCTTTTGATGTTTCTGGAGATATTTCTATTTCTTCAACAGGAACGTTTAATGCTCCTAATTCTTCAGGTTATGCTTATTTAACTACCACAGGAAATATTGTCAATAATAATGTGTTAGATTTTTACACGAATGGATCTTGTGATGTGACATTTAACAAAAATGGAAATCAAACTATTTCTGGAACTGGTGGGACAACAAAATTCAATGTAATGACAGTAAATATGGGAACTTCCAGCTCTAATATTTTAGAAATTATGCCAACAAATTTCTTTACAAATACTGAATTTTTGCATTATTCAGCAAATACAGCTAATGAATTAATTAATGGAACTATAAAGTTTTCAGGTACTTATACTTATTCAAATCAAATATTTTATACTGGAAAATCTCATGAAATACTTCCAACTTGTGGTTTTTGGTTAAATAATCCAAATGTAACAATTACTGCAAGTGGTGATTCTTGGGATGTTTCAGGTTTTCTTCGTATAACTCAAGGAACCATGAATATTGGTAATTCTACAGGTAATAGTTTAAGAACAAAAGGAAGTGCAGCAATTATTATTGTAGAAGGAGGGAATTTAAATGTAGCAGGGAGAATATCACCTACAACTGCAGGATCAAATACATATTCATATACACAAAGTGGTGGTTCGGTAGTATTAAATATTTATGGAAGCGCTTCTGGTAGTTTGGCAGCATTTGATATGAGTTCAAATTCATCTATATTTAATATGTCTGGTGGAACAATTATTATTAGAAATAAAACAAGTAATTCGAAAGATTATTATAATATTTCAGGTAGCTACAACGTAACTGGTGGAACTATTCAATTTGGGGATGCAAGCACATCAAATAGTCAGGTATTTACAATTAGTTCTTCGGCTGATATGCCAAATGTCATTATTTCAAATGCAACTTCTCAGTCAACAAAACCAACTGTAAAATTAGCTTCAAATATTAATATTATAGGAAGTTTAACGATCATGTCAGGAACGACATTGGATGCAAGTTATAATTCAGGAACAACAAGTTATGATTTAACAATTAAAGGTAATTGGTCAAATAGTGGAACATTCACAAACAGATCAAAAACAGTAACTTTTAGTGGTTCAACATCTCAAGATATAAGCGGTTCAACTGAAACGAATTTTTATAATATGACCGTTAATAATCCAAGCGGTGTTACTATTACTCAAGGTCCATTGATCTCTAATTTATTAACATTTACTTCAGGTAATATTATTGCATCTTCAATATCTGAGCCTATTATTATAGAAACATCCGGATCTGTAACTGGGCAAGCAGATACAAAGTGTGTTGTAGGTTATTGTAAGAAAAATACCAATTCTACTTCAAAATTTACTTTTCCAGTTGGTACGACAACAAAATATAGACCGGCCGCAGTAACTCCATCTTCTTCGAATGCAACATCTTGGAATGTGAAGTATTTTAATTCAAGCTATTCTGATTTAACATTATTAGATATCACTAGTGTTAGTAATGTCGAGTACTGGACAATTGATCGATCTGGAGCTTCGCCTTCAAATTCTACGGTTGAATTGTCATGGGATGCGAGTAGTAATATTACATCACTTACAAATTTAGTAGTAGCGCATTATAATGGCGCAGATTGGGAAAGTGCTGGAAATAGTTCTTCAAGTGGTACGACTTCAGCAGGTTTTGTTTCATCTACTAGCGCTTGGTCAGCTTATAGTCCATTCACACTTTCAGTGAATTCATCAATTGCATTGCCGATAGAATTAATTTCATTTAATGCAAAAAAGCATGAAGATAATGTGCAGATTTATTGGGAAACAGCAACAGAAATTAATAATGATTACTTTATTGTTGAGAGAAGTTTTGATGGTGTTCATTTTTCTCCGATTTCAAGAATAAATGGAGCAGGTAATTCTACTCATATCATAAATTATTCTATCGAAGATCAAGATTATGTAAATGGAATCAATTACTATCGATTAACTCAAGTTGATTTCAATGGTGATGAAACTATATCTAAGATAGTAGCTGTTGACATGACGAAAAGAAATGGGACTGTTATAAAAGTAATTAATACGCTTGGTCAAGAGGTGAATGAAAATTACTCAGGAATTGTATTTGATGTTTATTCAGATGGAACATCAGTTAGAAGAATTCAGTAATAATACTTTAATTCTGTTTATTTGACTGAAAAATAGATTTTTGTTTTTCTTCAATAAGGTGTATTAAGAAGTGAAATTTATTATATTAAATGGAACATTAAATAGCACCGCTTTGTTAGCTACAGCAATTGGAAATAATGCTAACAATGAAACGTCTACTCCTATATCAAAAACAACATTTCGAGTATTTTTGGCAGTATATAGGGCATTTACAGATGATGATGGATCACAGGAGCTGCAATTTAATTTATCAATCTACTGGAGATTTAGTACTGTCAGATTTTATCATTGATTATAGCGATACTTACGATAACTCAGTAAAATATGGTGGGGCTTCCGTTTTTTATGGAGGAACAAATTTTTTTTACAAGAGTTCTAGTTCGTAATAATACAAATCCAACAGGAAGTACTTATTAAATTCAAATTATTTCATATTTTATTAATATTCAATATGATGTTATTAAATAAGAAACCCTAAATAATTTTCATTAGATAATAATATTTTGAGCCATGATTAAATTATTTTATCAATATTAATTTATCATTTACTTGCAAATATAATAGCAAAAAAATAGGCTACTCATTTTGAGTAGCCTATTTTTTTCAAATTTGAATTTGAAATTATTTTTTAACAAAAGTATTTGTTATTACAGCTCCAGTTGAAGTTGTAATTTGGTACATATACATTCCGCTAGTTAAGTTAGAAACATTAACAGCAGTTGTATTAGCATTTACTTCGTTAGAAGAAATTAATTTACCATCTGTAGATAAGATATTTACAGTAGTCATATTTTCTTTCAAGTTAATGTTTAATACATCATTCGCTGGGTTAGGGAATACATTAGCAACTTCTGCCATGTTTTCATTGATTCCAGCTGTGTAAGATACGATTGGGTAAACACCAAAAGCAATTTTTAATCCCCAGTTTGCAGCATCTCCCATTTCGTGGAAAGTGTTATCACTCCAAAGTTCTCCTGAGTTAGTAGTGTCAGCGAAATCACCGTTAGTGTTAGTGATTAAAGCGATAGTATCACCAGCAGTTGTAGGTAAAATAACACCAGCCCAGAATTTATGATTTGATGGAATAGCAACTGGAGTAGAGAAGTTAGCAACAACATTAAAGAAACCAGTAGTACCAGCTAAACCGTAACCTGCAGTAGTTGTATCAACTGAAGCAATTGTAATAGTTTTAGTAGCTAATGTAGTTGTACCAGGAGTACCGTTGTTGTCAGCCCAAATAGCAACATCAAAAGAACCACCAGCATCAACTTTGATAGGAACCCATAAAGCTACACCTGTGATAGTACCACTTGCAGCAACACCATGAGTTGGATCAAATAATTGCATTTTTTGAAGATCACCGTAAGCATTGTTACCACTAACAGTTCCACCTGCAGTCACACCATAAACTGTTGGAGTTCCTGTGAAAAATTCTGATAAAGTATCAACTTGAGCGTTGATTGATAAAGATAATGCTAAAATAGCACCAATAGTAAGTAAACCTTTTTTCATAGTTTAAATTTAAATTATTAATAATGATTAATTTTCAAGGCAAATATAAACTATTAAAACCATTAATAATACAAAACAAGTAGATTTTAACAGAAAAATATTAACATTTTATTTTGTAATACTACTGAAATGGGATGAAATAATTGTTAAGAAAATATTTATATGCTTTTTAAGATTATTTTATTTCTATGTATTGTAATGATTTTCTTTATTTCTAATTGTTTAAGGAGCCTTGAAATTACAACTCTTGATGAGTGCAAATCTTCAGCGATTTGTTGATGTGTGTGATTAATTTCTAAACTACCTAAAAGTTTTGCTTGATCAGTTAAGTATTTTAATAAACGTTCATCTAGGCGCATGAATGTGATGGCATCAATCGTTTCCATTAATTCAGTCATTCTCGTGTGATAACTTTGTAGAATATACTCTCTCCATGATTTGTATTTGTGTAACCAAACTTCCATCATGTTAATTGGTATCATTAAAATCAAAGATTTTTCCATGGTAGTTGCTCTGATTTCACTTTTAGTATGTCTAACGCAACATTGTAAAGTCATTGCGCAAGTGTCACCTCCTTCAATATAATAAAGAAGTAATTCATCTCCTTCTTCGTTTTCTCGGGAAATTTTAATAGAACCTTCTAAAACAATAGGAATGTTATTTAATTCATCTCCCACATTTACGATTACTTTATCTTGCTCTATTTCTTTTAATTGGCTATTATTGATTATTTCAGCTACAAGCTCTTCTTCTAAAATGTAACCTAGAGAGTTTTTTATTAATTCAATTTTTTGTTCCTGCATTTTCATCATAAGCTATAAAGAAATTTATCCACGTAATTTTAGATAAAGCATAAAGATAAGGAGAAAATAAAAGTGTAGCTAAAAGAATGACGGTAATTTGAATTCCAATAGAAGCTGAAGGAATAAAAAGATTAAAGGAAGTCCAAAGTGTAACGAAAACAGCAACTTGAAAAGCATATGAAACATACATTGCTCCATAGTAAAAGCCTATTTCTTTTTCATACTTTAAACCACAAACAGAACAGTTCTCATGTATTTTTCCTGCATTTTTCAAATCGTATGCTGTTGATACAAAAAAATCACCTTCATTACATCTAGGACATTTTTGTTTCAAAATACTATATATTTTGGTTCCTTTTTTCATCGCGACTTAAATTTAACTCTAAAGTAAATCAAAAAGATCTATTCTTTTGCAACACTAGTTACATATTAATCGAACTGAGGTTATTAGTTTAAGTCAGTTAATTTAATCGAAGTTGTTCCAATATTTACTTTAATTTTTGCCCACGACTTAGTTAATTTACGAATGATTTTATTTGCATCATCAGTAGATAAATTTTTAGAAACATAAGCTGTAAATTCGGCTTTAAATTTAGTTAAAGCTGTTTGTGTTCTATAGGCAGTTAAAACATCATTTTTCGTCACTTTTTTTAAAGTAAGTAATGTTTGAAGCTTTGGATTTGTAATTTCAATACCTGCCATTCGGTCATCAGTAAAAGATGAAGCTGTAAGTGAAACTTCTTTATTGATTGTTGCCAATAATTCTGTTTTATTTAACTGAACAGCTGAAGTAGAATCCAGTAAGGAGGTTTTCTTAGATGTTAAATTCGTCAGGTCTTTAATTACTCTTGAACCATTCCATTTACCAATTCCATTTGCATTTGCAGTGATCTTAAGTTTTTTTGTTAATAAAGATTGAGCTAATTCCATCAAAGCAATACTATCTTTTTGAGAAAACAATTTATCTTCTAAATTCCAGTTATTAATTGGGAATTGATCAATTAGCGGAACATTGATTTTTGCATCATAAAAAGGAACTTCATCAACAACATTTATGTGGAGCATTACTTCGTCATAAATATTTGATAAACAATCTTCAGGTATTGATAAATTTCTTACCTCAAATTGTTCAGACATTCCTTTTGCTGGAAATTGAAATTCTTGGGTAAAAATATTAAAGGTAGAAGAATCTTCAAATGTATAAATGCCATCTTTCTTTTTGTATTTCGCCCATTTTTGTCCAAAAGCCATTTTATAATCGTCTAAACGTCTTTGGTATAATGCTAATAATTCTAAAGCTTGTTTTTTCTGAATTTCTAGTTCTTTGATTTTTCTTTTATATTCATCGAAAATAGCATGTTGACGAACAATTTCAGCTTGAGTTTTTGATCGTTCATCTGCTGCAGAATGGTCAGAAAGTGAATAATTTTCAAGTCTACTATTATCGTTTTTTTTACGTTGAACATTTTTTTTACTTTTCTTCTTGCT
>CANGHX010000109.1 GCA_947453715.1 Flavobacteriales bacterium
CAAAAATATGAGCAAACATTCGGAGTTATTGAAGACTTCGATAATTCAGGAATTCCTCCAATGAATTTCGGTTCACCAACTACACAAGCTTAAAATAATTGTTTAGTGCTTGATTTATGTTAATTAAGCACTAAATAATTTTTATTCAAATGTAATTTCTTTCTCCCAGATTCTACTATTACCGCATGAGTCGACCACAATGATCTTTAGTAAATGCTTACCGACGAAATTACTTTGTCTTCTGTAAAATAGATAACTACCTTTTGATTCGTATTCTAATAATTGCCATTGGTTATCAATAAATAAATCATAATCTTTTAGACTAGTTTTTTCTTCATTAACTTTCCAAGTAATCGTTGATTTTTTTAGCAATGTATCATTCAGATTGAAATTTAACGGAAATAAAGAAGGTGCGATTGTATCAAAATCAATAACAAAAGTTCCTAAATTTTTTGATTCAGCAGTTAACCATCCTTCATTATATTTTGTATCCAAAGCTTTGTTTAAACTTGTGTTTTTAATAATGTATTTTTGAACAGGTAATTCAGCATTTTTCAATCTTAATTTAATTTCAATTGGAGTATGAATAGGATTTGAAGCATTACCAATTGAAATTCCAGTTTTATTCTGAAAATTTAGAGGGATTGGCTCATAGACACATCCTTCTTTAACTCGAATGAATGAAGATGTATCTTCAAATTTATATTCTGAAGCAGGTGAAAGTTGATTTGTTATGTTAAATAGTTTTTGATTGATTAGGCCATTTTGCACTTTTAATTTAAAATCAATTTCACTTGTATTGTTATGTGTATCATATACTTGATATTTGACATTTAAGGAATCATAAGGTTTTATTTTAACTACACCATTTTTATCTAATGTGTAAATTTCCAACGGATTTTGTTTCGTTTTAAATGATTTTTGAAATTTTCGTTTACTTTTTTTATTCTCTTCAATATCTTCATGCGTGTTAATTGCTTTTGAAGCATCAAATGTTATTTCATCATTTTCTTGAATGAAGACGGTATCATTATTAACGATTAGTTTAGATCCAAAGTAACTAAATTCATGTGTATAGCCATTGATATGATCATTTGCTTCGATCGCAAAACCAATTCCTCCTTGAGAACAATAATCTGCAGGAATCGTAACTAATGAATTAGGAATTTGAAATTTATTCTTTGTTCTCGTTACATTTATTAATTTCGATTTATTTGGCCATCGATAACTTTCTTTTGTTAATGCATATATTTTAAGTCCTTTAATCGTTGGGGCCAATGTGTCAAAAACTTCAAATCCGTTTATCAGAGGATTTAAAGCAATTTCAGTTTTAGTGTCACGTAGCTCAAAATGTAAATGAGGACCACTTGAATTTCCAGTATTTCCACTTAAAGCAAAAGCTTCACCTCGTTTTACAGGAATAAGATTAGAATCTGGCAAAAATTCAATTTCAAAATTTTGCTGTTCTATTTGTTTTTGTTTAACTATTGAATCTAGTTTACCTGAAAAGCTACTACAATGTGCATAGACACTTGTAATACCATTAGGATGATTAATATACACTACTTTTCCATATCCAAAAGGAGATACTTTTACACGAGCGATATATCCATCTTCAATTGCAAATATTTTAATTCCCTCAACTCCATTTGTTCTGTAATCGATTCCCATATGAAAATGATTAGGCCGTAATTCTCCAAAATTTGCACTTAATTTCAGCGGAATGTCTAAAGGAGAATGATAGAAAGAATTCGAATCAATTTGACAAAATGAAAAGGTTGTAAGAAGAATGAAGAGTAAAAACAGAATAATTTTCATAATACCCCAAATTTACTGCTTTTTGAAAAAAATATGTAAAAGATTTTAATAAAAATGTTGATAATACAATTGACAATACTATTTTTGTAGTAAAGTCGAATGAAATGACCGAGAAGATTCAGCTCATATTAGAAGAAATTAAATTGAAGTGCAAAGACTTGCATTCTCAATTAGAATCTGAGCGTTCTAAAAATTTAGAATTAAAGGCTGAGTTGGATGCAATTTCAATTGAAAATTCTCATTTAAAAGAAAGAAATGAAGAGTTTACACAAACAAATTTGAAATTGGTAACGGAATTAGAAGCGACAATTAAACAAGGAGTCGAAGTGCACAATGATGCCGATGGTAACAGAAATGCAGAAATTGATGAATTGGTGAGGGAAATAGAATACTGTATTACTCAGTTAAAAAAATAACAATGGGAAAATTATCCTTAAAGGTTGTCGTTGCTGGAAGAACATATCCTCTAACCGTAAATGAAGGTGAAGAGGCTAAAGTTTTGAAATCAGCTGATGATATTAATAAAGCAATCAAAATGCTTCAGGATAATTATGCAGTTAAAGATATGCAAGATTTATTAGCTATGACTGCATTGCAGTTAGCGTCTAAACAAAGTGTAAATACTCAAGTTGAAAAAGTTGTGCAACCAGCTGATTATTCTTTAATAGAGAATCAACTAGAGGATTTAAAAAAAGAGTTAGATAGTTTAAAATAGTTTAAATCAAATATATATTCCCCCACTTCTTCAAGTCATTTCGATTTGCAGGGTGGGTTTTTTTATATAAATTAATTACTGAAAATGGAAATTGTAATAGGATTATTGATTGGGTTAATTGGGGGTGGAGCTACCGCTTTCGTAATTCAAAATGTATTATTGAAAAAGAAAAAAGAGCAAATTGTTCGTGAGGCTGAATTAGAAGGAGAGACAATTAAGAAAGACAAAATGCTTCAAGCGAAAGAGAAATTTTTCAAATTGAAAGAAGAGCATGAAGAGTCAATCAAAGAAAAAGAGAGAAGAGCTCAATCATTAGAGGATAAGATCAAAAGTAAAGAGAAAACATTGTCTCAAAAAATTGAAGAATTCGCTAAAAAAGAGAAAGAGACTGAGAAAATTCAAGCAGATTTAGAAGGTAAAATTCAAGCGTTAGATATTAAAGGGCATGAATTAGAAAAAATGCAACAAAAAAGGGTTTTAGAATTATCTAAAATCAGTGGTATGTCTGAAGAAGAAGCTAAGAATCATTTGATGGAAGCTTTAAAAGATGAAGCGAGAACAAACGCAATGATTCACATCAAAGAGATTACTGAAGAAGCAAAATTAAATGCAAATTTAGAAGCTAAGAAAATTGTTGTTCAAGCTATTCAAAGAGTTGCGACGGAGCAAGCTGTTGAAAATGCAGTTTCTGTATTCAATATTGAATCGGATGAAGTAAAAGGTAGAATTATCGGTCGTGAAGGTCGTAACATTCGTGCTTTAGAAGCTGCTACAGGTGTTGAGATTATTGTAGATGATACACCAGAAGCGATTATGTTATCTTGTTTTGATCCAGTAAGAAGAGAATTGGCTCGTTTGGCATTACATCAATTAGTTTCAGATGGACGTATTCACCCTGCAAGAATTGAAGAAATTGTAGCAAAAACGAAACGTCAATTAGACGAAGAGATTGCTGAAACAGGACGTAGAACATGTATCGATTTAGGTATTCACGGTTTACATCCTGAATTGACAAGAATGGTAGGTAGAATGAAATACCGTTCTTCTTATGGACAAAACTTATTACAACACTCTAGAGAAGTAGCTAACTTATGTGCTATCATGGCAGCTGAGTTAGGGTTAAATGTAAAATTAGCTAAAAGAGCTGGTTTACTTCACGATATAGGTAAAGTTCCAGATGAAGATCCAGAATTACCACATGCTATCTTAGGTATGAAAATGGCTGAGAAATATGGTGAGAAACCAGAAATCTGTAATGCTATTGGAGCTCACCACGATGAGATTGAAATGACTACATTGATTTCTCCAATTGTTCAAGTTTGTGATGCTATTTCGGGAGCACGTCCAGGAGCACGTCGTGAGGTAGTTGAAGCATATATTAAACGTTTGAAAGATTTAGAAGCGTTAGCTTTATCTTATGAAGGTGTTTCAAGTGCATTTGCTATTCAAGCTGGTAGAGAATTAAGAATAATGGTTGAAAGTGATAAGATCACAGATTTAAAAGCTGATGAATTATCATTTACAATTTCTCAACGTATTCAAACTGAAATGACTTATCCAGGTCAGGTGAAGGTTACTTTGATTCGTGAGAAACGATCAATTAATTATGCAAAATAGAATTTAAAATAAGTATTTATATGCAAAGCTATCATTGAGAAATGGTGGCTTTGTTGTTTGTAAAGGGTTTAAAATGATTCAGATCTTAAAAGAAAAAATAGAGAAGTTTTATTCTGATAAAAATCTGTTTTTACTTTTGTCTACATGGTTAATCACCTTCTTTTTTGGTTCTAAAATCGGAGCTGTTTCAATTGGTTTTTTGACGATTTATCCCAATTTAATTATCGGAGTATTATTTGTTCCTTTGATAATTTCTACCTTTTTTTCATTGAATAAATGGTTTAAATTACATTCTTATATTATTCTTTTATTCGTTCTCTATTCAGTAGTATGGATGCTGATGAATGGTAAGAATGATTACAGTGTTTTTGAATTTAGAAGCTGGATTTTTCATTTGTTTTCTTTCATAATCTTATCTGTTTCTTATTGTTTTTTTAAAAATAAATCATATTTCAAGCGATCAATCAGTTCGGTTTTATGGATTTGGTTTATCGTCTTAATTCTCTTTGGATTTGTAGAAATAATAACAGGATATCATTTTGTTGGATCATTTACAGATAAGATTTCAAAGCTGCCAATTTCAATTACGGATTATACACCGGTTTTTATTTTTGATAATCCAAATGATTACATTTTAAATTGTCTTGGAGTTTACTTTATTCTACTTTTTGTTGATCAAAAACGTTTTGAAAATAGTTGGTTGATTCTAGCTTCAGCGTTTGTGTTATTTATTTTGTCAATTTATTGTTCAGCTAGAATTAGTGAATTCATCTTAATCTTATTGATGTTTTTTGTATTACTAAATTCAGGATTCAAAAAAAGTATAGAAACTGTTTCTAGTATGAAATACTTTATAGGAATTTTTGGTGTATTAATTATCATCTTGATTTATCTAAATCCAATTTTTAAAGGAAAAGACAGAACGGATATAAATAGTTATTTCTATGAAACAAGTATTATCCAAAAAGTAAAAGGAAAATATGAGTTAGTAGATGCAATGAAAACATTATCTGATGAGGATAAACGAATATTAGATAAAGCAATTAAAAGGAAAAATAAAAATCCAGGATTTAATTCATCGGACATTCGAAAAAAATTATTGAATAATGGTATTTACTTGATTAAAAAAGATCCTATACTAGGAGTTGGACCTGGACAATTTCAGGTATTAAATGCCAATAAGAAAGTTCCGAATGATATTGGTACGAATAGCAGTCCTCACAATTATATAATTGAAGTCATTTCAAACTATGGGATTTTAGGTTGGATATTTTTTGGCTATTTAGGATTTATAGTTATTAAACTTTTTAAATCTAACAGGAATTTAAATAAATGGCTAATCGTTACAATTGCTTTGTTCATGTTAGCTTCTTTTTTACCGTCAGCTTTTATCTATCAACCGATCAATTGGTTATTTATGTCTTTATGGATCATTTATATTCATAGTGTAAAAACAGAAGAAAATGGCGGATAAAAAATTCATAAAGAATTTCGTGACGATGCTCACAGGAAACACAATCAGTCAATTGATTCCATTTCTTGTTGCTTCTTTTTTGACCCGTATTTATCTTCCTACTGAATTTGGAGTGTTTTCGAATGTTTTAGCATTATCTACTTTGTTCGGAATCGTTTCATGTGGTCGATTAGAACTTGCAATTCCTTTACCAAAAGAAAAAAATAAGGCGCAAGATATATTATTTACATCTCTCGTTTTGACTCTAATAATAAGTTTGTTAAGTATACTCATTTATATTTTTTCAAATTCAATTGGGGATTTTTATAATGATAAAGAATTACCTAATTACCTGTTTTATGTCCCGATTTGTGTTTTGAGTTTTGGTTTTTTAGGTGTTACAAATAACTGGATTTTAAGACATAAAGAGTATAAAGTGCTTTCTAGGATTAAAATTATTCAATCGATTATAAATAATTTTGGGGCTTTATTTCTAGGTTATATTGGCTTTGGTATACATGGTTTATTGATTGCTTGGTTATTGTCTCAATTCATACCAGTAGTTTATATTCTTTTCAAAGAAAAAATTAAATGGGAGAAAAATCGTTTTTCAAAAAGTGTTGTAGTAGATGTTTTGAAGAATTACAAAGATTTTCCTATGATTAATTCGCTACATGCATTTACTGATATTTTTGCAACGCAAGTAATTATCTTTTGGGTAATTTCAACTTTTTACGGAGATGAAAATTTAGGTTTATTTGCACAGATGAATAAATACATAAAGGCACCAATTGTTTTAATCACAAGTTCTGTTTCACAGATTTTTTATGTTGAAGTGAGTAAAGCAATCAATGAAGGTAAATTAGTCATGCCTTTTTTGAAGCAAACTGTTAAAACTACTATGTTTTTTGCAATACCTTTTCTTTTGGTTTTGTTTTTCTTTGCGCCTCAATTGTTTTCTTGGTTTTTTGGAACTAAATTCATTGATTATGGTTTAGCAGGAGAAATGGCGAGATGTAATATTCCAATTTTATTTTTTATGTTCATTATTTCACCGATCTCTGGTTTGCCAATATTGTTTAAGAAGCAGAAAAAAGCATTTTTATTGAGTGCAGTTGGTTATTTGTTTGGATTAATTGGATTGTATTTTGGTGCCATTTCAGACTTGTCGATTTATTCTTCTTTATTGATTTATAGTATATTATTCAGTGGATATTATATGATTTTATTAACTTGGTATATTAAACTGATAAAACAACACGATGTTAGTATTAATTAATGGACTTCCTTTATTTGCAAAGCGTTTAGCAAAGGATTTAAGTGAAATTGATCCTAATGTTAAATATGTATTTGTCAATACTTATTATTCAAAATGGGATAAGCTAAAATTTTTGTTTTTAATGCCTTTTGCGAAAGCACTAATTTCAGTAAACGGTGTTAGTGATAGAAGTTTATCCTTGGATTGGGCTCTTTTTTGGAAAAAGCGAATTATTTTACAATGGATGGGAACAGATTGTTTATTAGCAATTGAACGTTTCAAAAACAACACGATAAATAGAAAATACATCGATTGTTCTTCAAGTTTTGTTGATTCTGATTGGCAGTACGAAGAGGTTAAAAGTATCAATATAGATCCAGTAAAAATTTGGTTTAAATACATTCCTGAAAGTACGACAGTTAAAAAATACGATTCAATTCGAGTGCTGACCTATGTTGCGCAATCACGTCAAGCATTTTATGGAATGGATAAAATTTGTGAATTAGCACGAACTTTTCCAGAAATTCAATTTGATGTTTTGGGTGTCGAAAATTCAGAATTTGATTATCCTTCGAATTTATCAATATTAGGATGGAAAACTGAAAATGAAGTAGCTGATTTAATGCGAACTTCTCCAATTTTTCTTCGATTAACAGAACATGATGGATTTTCAGTTTCAGTAACGGAAGCTTTGAGTTATGGATGCGAAGTTATTTGGTCTTTTGAATTTGAATTTTCTCATTTTGCTTCAACATTTGAACAAGCAAAATTGAAATTAGCAGAAGTTGTTGCTAAAATTGAAGAAAGAGGGTTGACTCCAAATATTGAATTAAGTCAAAAAGTACTTGATAAATTTGGGAAGAATAAAGTCTTGACTAATTACGCAGCAGAGATTCATAAAGTTTTAAAAGCACCATTTAAATCAAAGAAACGTGTTTTAGTGAATGGGTTGCCATTGTTTTCAAAGCGTTTAGTTGATGATCTTCATTCTCTAGATGCTAAGAATGCCTATTACTTTGCGGATACCTATTATTCGTACTGGCAAAAAATTAGATTTTTGTTTTTATTGCCTTTTACAGATTTAGTGATCTCGTTTAATGGAGTAAGTGACAACAGTGGATCTTTGAATTGGGTACTTCGATTTAAGAAAAAATTAATAATGCAATGGCAAGGAACAGATGTTTCATTGGCAATTGATCGATTTAATTCTGGAGCCATTGAAAAGAAGTATATCAATCACGCAAGGCATTTTACAGATGCTACTTGGTTGAAAGAAGAATTAGAGCAAGTTATTCAACCAATCAAGATAGTTCGATTTAAACATCTTGAATTTTCTGAAAACGAATCTGTTTATGATAACGTAAGTGTTCTTTCATACATGGGACAAGGACGTGAAGCATTTTATGGTTATAATGAAATGGCTGAAGCGGCGACTCGTTTTAAATCAATGATTTTTCATGTGATTGGTTCTGATGGTAAAGATTTAAACGCACCGGAAAACATTATTTTTCATGGATGGATTAGCCAAGAAGAGGTTGCTGCTTTGATGAAAAAAACGGCGATTTTTGTCAGAATTACGAAGCATGATGGTAATTCAATGTCTGTTGTTGAAGCATTAGGAAATGGATGTGAAGTAATCTGGAGTTATCCAAATGAAAAAACTTATTTGGCTACAAATTCTGATGAATTAATTTCAACTTTAGATAATTTGAAAATACAAATTGAACAGAAAGGATTAATTCCAAATAGGTCTAATTTTGAGTTTGTGACAGAAAACTTTAAGAAAGAAATAATTATTGGAAATTATATTAAAGAAATAAACAAATTCATTGATGAAAACTAAACGAATTGCACTTGTAACAACTTGGTTTCCGCCAATTAATGGGGTGGCAGTTAGTCGCATGAATGCGTTTGCAAATTACTTGTCTGAAGAATTTCAAGTAGAGGTATTTTGTTTAGGTGAAAAATCGGAAAAACTTCAAAAATCAGAACGATTATCAGTTCACTTTTCTACTTCAAATAAGTTGTTTGAAAAACTAAAAAGTAATCAAGCTGATAATAAATTAGTACACAACGCTAAGACAGCCTTACGTATCGGATTAAAGTACATTGTTAAGAATCCACTTGATAGTTGGAAAAAGGCAACGATTCAAAAGTTAAAAACAAGACATAAAGAAGAGGCTTTTGATTTGATTATTTCGTCGTATTCTCCAAAAGAAGCACATTTAGTAGCTATTGAATTTTGTAAAGAATTCTCCAATGTTCCGTGGATTGCTGACATGAGAGATGAAATGAGTTCAAATCCATACATTGATCTGAATACAAAAAATAGGTTGAAGGCAATTGAAGAGGATGTCAATAAATACGCTTCAGCAATTACTTCAGTTAGTAAACCAATTGTAGATGATTTTCGACAAATCTGTCCTTCTGTTTCATTTTTTGAAGAAATTAGAAATGGCTTTGATCATGAAATTATATTTGATAATGACAAAAATTCAAATAATTCAACATTTAATCTAGGTTATTTTGGGACATTTTATGGTGAGATTAAGCCGAATAATTTCTTTAAAAGTTTAGCTATTTTTAAAGCTGAAAATCCAGAATTAACTATTAAAATGAATGTCTTTGGAGGTTATAATAATTACAATATACCAATTGAATTAAAAGATAATATTATTAAATATCCTAAACTTGAATACACTGAGGCAATTATTAAAATGAACGAGATGGATGCAAATGTTATGTTACATCCAAGTGGGGGTCGAATAGGAGTTTACTCAGGGAAATTATTTGATTATATTTCAGCACGAAAGTCTATTTTAGCTTGTGTAGACAAAACAGATGTTGCTGCCGATTTAATTACTGAATTTAATTGTGGTTATGTGTCAGATTTTCAAGATGTAAATGGAACTGTTCTTATTTTGAATAAGTTGTTGGATGATAAATCGATTGATAGGCTGAGACATGCAAATTCAGAACAAATAGCTTCATTACATCGTAAAAATCAAGTCCGAAAATTGGCTGACTTAATAAATCAACTTACTTCAATAAAATAGAAATGAGTCAAGGTAGGAATTATTTTCAAGGTTTAAATACATTAAGAGCAATTGTGGCAATTTTATCTAATTATCTATAATTTTTTATCATAAACTTTCAGATACTTAATGCTAAATATGGATCTTAATTTCATGTTTATTATTAATTAAAACTACTTTTTGAAGAAGTTCTGTCAAAAAAAGTATGATATTTACTATCTGAATATATGTTTACAAAAAAAATAAAATTAAAGCGGGAAAACCATTAAGGAAATCCCGCTAAAAAACAGATTTAATTAAAATTATTTAGTTTATAATTAACTTTTCTTTTTTATTTTGTTGTTGTGAGCGAAATAATATTGTATAAACTCCTTTA
>CANGHX010000110.1 GCA_947453715.1 Flavobacteriales bacterium
AACTAAAGACATCGCTAATAATGTCATTAAGTTTAATGTATATCCAAGTAGGTACATCGCAATGAATGTTGTAATCAACGAAGCAGGTATAGAAACTAATACAATGAATGCATTTCTGATACTGTGTAAGAAGATTAACATTACAGCAGCAACTAAGAATACAGCTAATTCTAAATCATGAAATACGGCATCTACTGCTTCAATTGTTGGTAAAGATGTGTCAGTTGCAACAACAAATTTCAATCCTTCTTTTTTGAATTTAGATTCTAATTCAGTGAATTTTTGTCTTGTCAATTTTGACATTTCTACGGCATTAGCATCTGATTGTTTTTTGATACGTAGACCTATTCCGTTTATTCCATTGAATCTACTTACAGTTAATTGATCAATCGTTCCGTCATAAACATCCGCAATGTCTTTTAATTTGACAGTTGAAGTTCCGTTTGAAGAAAGAATCAATTCTTTTAAATCATCAATCGTTTTGTATTTACCAGCTAAACGAACAGTCATTTGTTCTGATAAATCTTTCACTTTCCCTGTTGGGAATTCAATATTAGCAGAAGCAATTGCTTGATTGATAGAAGCTAAAGAAAGTCCAAGTAACTTCACTTTTTCTTTATCAATGTTTACCCTAACTTCACGTTTTTCACCACCTAATACATTAATCTCAGCAACACCTTTTGTTTGTTTCAAAAGAGGAAGAATTTCTTCTTTCATCATTTCGTAAAAAGCGCGATCATCAATTTTTTCACACGTTGCACTTACTTGTAAAACAGGAGAAGCATTAGGCTCAATTTTCGCTAATACTGGAGTTTCACTTCCGTCCGGTAATGTTCGTTTAATACTTTCAATTTTACGTTGTGCATCTTGCATTGCTGTTTCCAGATCAACAGAGTGATTGAATTCCAACATTGTAATAGAAGCATTTTCCAAAGAGAAAGAAGTAACTTCATTAATATTCTCTAAACCACTTAAAGCATCTTCCATAGGTTCTGAAACCTGAGATTCTACAATCGATGGAGAAGCTCCAGGATAAGGAGTTGTCACCGTTAAGATTGGAGGAGAAAAATCTGGTAATAATTGGTAACTAAGTTGATTGTAACTTAACATACCACCACCGATTAATATTGTAAAAATTACAATAATTAACGACGGTCTTTTAATTGCTATTTCTGTAATTGTCATCTTGAATAATATTAAAATTATTTAGTCATTACATTTGAGTTGTTTTGAATGTTGATTTGACCTTTGATAACGATAATATCATTTTTAGTCAAACCATCTACCACTTCAACATATTCTCCATCGCTAGTTCCAGCTGTAAAAGAAACGATTTTCGCTTTTCCATTTCTCACAACATACACTTGAGGTTCTTTTGAAGATCCTAATAAAGCTTTTCTAGGAACAGATAAAGCATTTACAGTTTTTGAATTTTTAAGAATAACAGATCCATACATTCCAGCCATCAATCTATTTTCAGTTGAATTTTTGATTAAAACTTCTACTTTAAAGTTGTGACTAGCATCTGCTTTAACAGAGATATTTGAAACTTTACCGGCGAAAGGCTTGTTTCCATAAACATCAGCATTTACTGTAACTTCTTGACCAATGTTAAATTTTAAGATATCTCTTTCAGGAACAGAAATATTCAATTTTAATGAAGAAATATCAGTTAACTCTAAGATTGGAGTTCCTGATCCAACAACACTTCCTAAATCGATCATCTTTTTAGTAACAACACCTGAGAATGGAGCTGAAACTGTAGAGTTACGCATTTGTTTCTTAATCTGCTTGATTTGCGTTTCAGCTGATTTTAAAGCTAATTTTGTTTTTTCTTGTTGTACTCCTGAAATAGCATTTTCTTTCGCTAAGAAACTGTTACGTGCATCATCATTACGTTGACTTTCAGCACTGATTTCAGCATTTTCTAATTGAATAGAAAGCATTTCATCATCTAATTTTGCTAAGAATTGTCCTTCAGAAATTTTATCTCCTTCTTGAAATCCTAGTTTAATTACTTTTCCTGAACCATCAGAACCGATAGTGTTTTGTCTGAACGGATCAAATGTTCCTAAGAATGAAAAAGAATTTTCAAACGAATGAAAAGCTGGATTAGTAACATCTACTAAAATTGCAGCAGTAGTGTCGTGAATATATAATTTACTTTGAACTTTCTCTTTGTTTGATTTCAATTTCATCACACTGAAAATGATCAAAACAATTGCAATTCCTATAATAGTTATGACTCTTTTATTCATGATTTCTATAATTATTTAATGTTACCTGTTGCTTTTAATAAATCTAATTCTGCTTGTCTTAACTGTAAATAAGCTACGACAATATTTGTTTGTGCTTGATATAAATCCGTTTCGTTTTTCACTAAATCATTTGAACTTACTACACCTTGTTCGAATGATGCTTTGATTTGATTGTTGATTGTTTGAGCTAATTTCAATTGTTCTTGACTAATTGAAAGCGATGTTTTTTGGATTTCCACTTGTTTTTTCGCGTTTTCAATATTCATTTCTAATTGCAAACGTGTGCTTTCCATTTGATTGTTTAGTTTGTCAGCATTTAGTTTGTTTACTTTTGATTTGTTGTATTTTTCAAATCCATCAAAAAGAGTCCAGTCGATTTTTAATCCTAAAAACGCACCATTTATTCCTTTACTGAAATTAGTTTCAGGTCGAATGTTGTAGCTATAGTTGTATGCTGCATAAAAAGCTAAAGAAGGTAAATACGCCATGTATATCCCGCTTTTTTCAGCTATGTTTAATCTTTTTTGAGCTTCAATCAATTGTAATTCAATTAGGTTGTTTTCCTTCATGTCGGTAACAATTGAATTTTCAACAGAAGAATCAACCTTCACATCAATTTTTTCAGAAATATCTTTTCCGATTAAAATTTTCAAAAAGTTTTCAATTTTTTCTTGTGAAGCAACTAATGTTTGTTGTTGGTTTGCAAGATTTAATCTAGTAATATTCAATTTATCAACTTCGGTTGAAATAACCATTTTTTGATCGACCAACGCTTGCATGTTTTTGATCAATTTCTCAAGGTTTGTTAAGTTTTCTTTTATGAAATCCAATTGTTTTTTAGTCGCTTGTAAATTGAAAAACGTTTGCATCACTTGATACTTCACATTTTGTGCTGTTAGATTTGCTTGTAGTTCAATGACTTCTTGATTTATCTTTAAAGCTGTAACGCCATAATTCACTTGTGGGTTATAAACAACTTGATTTAATTGAACCGTATTGCTTAATACATAAGGAACACCAAATTGAACAGCTTTGAATGTACCAGGAGCTCCACCAACAATAGCTGCAGGTAATAATTGCCCGGGTATAACGGCATTGTATTTATAATCACCAGCGTATACTACTTTTGGCAATTTTGCTGCTTCGTAAGATTTAATTTGCTTTTTATTGATTTCGACATCTAGTCGGGCATTCACTATCGTTAAGTTTGCCGTGTCTGCCATTTTCAAACAACTTTCTAAATCAAGTGTTTGAGCTTCAACTGAAAAACTCAGTAGGATTAAGAAGCTTATGATTATTGAACTTTTCATATTCGTATGAATTTTAATTAAACGATTTTATTTATTAGTTGGGAATAAGTAATTAACCAACATTTCTGTTACATATTGTTTGTGAAGCGTTAATTGATTTTGGTAAGTTTTATCATCAATGCATTGAATTGTTTGAATCATCGGTTTTGCCATAAAAGGAAAATGACAGTTACCCATCATTAATAGCATGATACTCGTCATATCCATTTTTCTCACTTCTCCTTTTTCTTGAGCGGCATGAACTTCATCATAAATTTTTGTTTCTCTGATTTGATCAATAAAATTTATTCTTTCAAAAAAAGTTTTGTCTTTTTTACCTAGTTCGTTAATGATGAATCCTGGGATGTCTGGATGCTTCGAAAGGAAGTCGTATTCTTTTTCAATGAAAATACGTGTTTTACTAATTAATGGTAAATCACTTTTGAAAACATCAATCATAGAAAAAACAAATTCTTCCATAACAGTTGCGACAACTACTTCAAATAAATGACCTTTACTTTGAAAATGATAATTCACTAAGGCAACATTCATTCCTGCTTCTTTTGCAATCTCTCTTGATGAACAGCCATTAAATCCTTTAGCGATAAAGACACGAGTTGCTGCCTCTTTAATTTTCGCTTCAGTTGTTAAATCTTTTTCCATAATTCTATTGTTCCTGCAAAAGTAAAACAAAAATTTAAACACTTGTTTAAAATAATTTGTAAAATTATTTTATTTATTTCAAAATCCTTTGTTATTAAGGCTTTTTAGTGTTAAATGTTTATGTTTAAACATATGAAACAAAAGTACAGTTTACTTTTCTATTGGATTGTTTTAGATAGGTGAGTTGTTGTTATTTTTCGGTGAATTGTATTTGTGTTTAATTGAAACAAAAAGGAGTTGTCCAAAAAGAATAATTACAGTTTAAATTTAAACCATATAAGTAATTTAAGGTCATATAAGCTAATCCCTATCGGGCTGGATAGTAGGTTTGATTAAAGTTATATGAAAGTTATTTGAAACTTATATGTTATAACCCCTTAAATGGTTCATTTAAAACAAAGGGCATCCTTCTCAGACACCCTCGTATTTATAATCTTTCTTTAACTAATTCTTCTAAGCAATCAATGAACTTTGGAT
Source organism: Flavobacteriales bacterium (assembly GCA_947453715.1). Lineage (GTDB taxonomy): Bacteria > Bacteroidota > Bacteroidia > Flavobacteriales_D > Crocinitomicaceae > CAIUKX01. The sequence continues at coordinate 4,688 of CANGHX010000110.1, forward strand.
GATCATTTGTGCTTGGTACAAGTTGCACTTTTTCTCCTCCATTTTCGTGAAATATTTCTTGGTATTCAGAACCAATTTCAATAATTGTCTCCAAACAATCAGCAACAAAAGCAGGACTGAAAACCAGTAATTTTTTCGCTCCTTTTTTACCCCATTCTTCAACTACTTTATCTGAAAAAGGTTCTAGCCATTTTTTGTCTAATCGAGATTGAAAGCAAACAGTATAATCTGTTTCTTTTAATCCTAATTTTGCCGCAATCAATCGAGTTGTCGCAAAAGAGGTTGCTTTATAACAAAATTTATTATGATCATTTATTTCACTTTCACAAGGTTGATCTTCACATAAATCAGTTCCTTCGTAAACTTTGTCAACTTGACGAACAGGTAAGCCGTGATAAGAAAACAAGATATGATCGTATTCTTTTAAATCAAAAGCTTTTGCTCTATCTACAACAGCATCAATAAATGAAGTATTATCATAAAATTGACTTACAATTTTAATTTCAGGGATAACCCACCATTTTCGAATAATTTCCATTGCTTTTTCTACTGCAGAACCCGTCGAAGCACTTGCGTATTGAGGGAACAATGGAATAATTATGATTTGATCGTAATTTGCTTTTTGCATTCTATCCAAAACAGAATCCATCGAAGGATTTTGGTAACGCATAGCCATTTCAACTGTTAAATCATCCGTTTTAAAGCGTTCTTGAAGTAATTTTACAACACTTTGTGTATGAGTTAAAAGTGGAGAAACACCATTACCGTATTCCCATAATTCTTTATAGATTTTTGCTGATTTTGGAGCTCTAAATGGAACGATAATTCCATTTACTAACAACTTTCGAGCTAACCAAGGGATATCGATTACTCTTGGGTCATTCAAGAATTCTTTTAAATAAATTCTAACATCTTCAACTCCTGGGCTATCAGGTGTGCCTAATTGAATTAATAAAACGCCAGTTTTTTTCATGTTTATCAGCTTATTAGAATAATTTTTGTTCCCAATTTTCAGTATTTTCTTCTGAAATTAAGTTTAATTTTTTCAAATAATTTATGGTGTTTTCAAATTCTACAGGGAAACTTTCAGCTGTATAATTCCAATCTGTTTCGTATAACCATTTTTGAACCTGATCTTTTCTAAGATTGTATCTCCAACCAATTACAAATGAAGAGTTTTCGTCGTTTTTAACTTCAAGCGCTTTTGCATTTACAATATCACACATTTGTTTTAATTTTTTTGGATATTGATCATAAATTTCTTTACGAACAGCAATCACAAAACAAGGCCAAGGTGTTACAACTTCATCGATGTAGCGACATTTTTTTTGTTCAGTAAAAGGAAAAGTGGTGTATTTTTCCCAAAGAAAAGCTTGCGCTTCATTGTGTTCTAAAGCCCAAAGTCCACCATAAATATCTCCAATTACATTGAATTTTAATTTTGAAGTGTCCCATCCTTCTTGATCAGCTTTTACATAAGACATCAAATGCGATCCTGAACCAAATCTAGAAATGGCAAATGTCTGATCTTTTAAATCATCCATTTTTTGAATGTCTGAATTATATGGAACATGAATTCCCCATCTTAAAGGAGTTTTTACATATACTTGAATGATTTTACAATCTAAACCTTCTAAAATTGCTTTTGTAATTCCTTCAGTTAATAAAATTGCAATATCTAAAGAGCCAGTTTCTAAACCTCTGATCATTTGACCAGTTCCACCACTCATATCACTCCAGTGCATGCGAAGTCCGATGTTGTTAAAACTACCTTCTTCGATAGCTAATCTCCATGGTAAATTGAAGTGTTCTGGAACACCTCCAACTTTTAATCCTATTAAATTATCCATTGTCATTTTGTTCTGTGAACTGTTTGTCATAAAGACGTTTATATGCTCCATCTATTTTGAGCAAGTCTGAATGAGTTCCCTGTTCTATTATTTCTCCTTTATCGAGAACAATTATTTTATTTGCACTGTGAATAGTAGAAAGTCTGTGAGCAATTACGATTGAAGTTCGACCTTGAGTCAATTTTTCAGTTGCTTTTTGAATCAAAACTTCAGATTCATTATCAACGCTTGAAGTTGCTTCGTCTAATATTAAAACGGTTGGATTGTAAACAAATGCTCTAATAAAAGCTAAAAGTTGACGTTGTCCAACTGATAATACACCACCACGTTCTCCAATATTATAATCGTAATTACCTGGTAATTTCATTATGAATTCATGAGCTCCAACGGCTTTCGAAGCTTCAATAACGGCTTCACGTGAAATGTCATTGTTACCAAGTGTAATATTGTTGTGGATTGTATCTGAGAATAGGAATACATCTTGTAATACAATTGCAATGTTTTGTCTTAAAAGTGATAATTCTAGATCAGTAATTTTTACATTTCCGACATATATTTCACCTTTTTGAAATTCATAAAAACGTCCTAATAGATTGACTATTGATGATTTTCCAGAACCTGTAGCGCCCACAAAAGCAATCGTTTCACCTTTGTTAATTGTTAAATTGATGTTTTTAAGAACCCATTCTTCATTCTGATAAGCAAAAGAAACATTCTCAAATTTTATCGGTTGATGGAAATCACACGTAGTAATGGTTCCTTCGTTTTGAATGTGTTCTTGTAAATCTAAAATTTCGAAAACACGTTCTGCTCTTACTGTTCCTCTTTGTAAAATATTGAATTTATCTGCTAATTGACGAATAGGTCGATAAAGCATATTGATCCAAAGTGTAAACGTGAAAATTTGTTCGTATTGTTCTCCAATGTTTTTCGGAGCGACGCCATCGACTTGAAATGCGACATAAACAAGAAGTAAAGCGATTGAAACAGAACTCAATAATTCAACCACAGGAAAGAAAATCGAAAACGCCCATACAGCGTTGATGTGAGCTTGTCGGTGTTCTTTGTTTATCTCTTGGAAAGATTCAAATTCTTGTTTTTCTCGGCTAAAAAGTTGAACAATTGCCATACCTGTTAATCGTTCTTGAACAAAAGTATTTAGACGAGTAACCTGAAGTCTTTCTTGTTGAAATGACTTTTGCATTGCTTTTGCAAAAATTTTAGTCGCTATTAATAGAAAAGGAATTGGAATAAGTGCAAGTAAAGATAGTTTCCAATTGATAGCAAACATCAAAGAAACAACAGCTATTAAAGAAATTAAATCGCCTAAAATATCAATCAAACCAGCTGAAAAAACTTCTGAAATTGCTTCCAGGTCAGAAACGACTCGAGTAACCAAAGCCCCAATTGGAGTTTTGTCGAAATATTGCATTCTAAAAGTAGTGATATGTGCAAATAATCGTTGACGTATATCCTTAATGATAGATTGTGCTAAAAGGTTACTGAAAAATGAGCTCGAAAACTGAGTTACTGCTTCGAAAAACAAGATTCCTAAAATCAAAAAAGACCATAATAATAATGATTTACCATCTTTATCATCAATGATGAATTTTCGAACCATTTCACCAATTAAATAAGGTCTTAATGGACCCACAAGGGCTAAGATTATGGTACATAAAAATGCTAATCCAAGTACCTTTCGGTATGGTTTTGCGTAATGCAATAGTCTTTTGAATATAGAGATATTTACCCTCGTCTTTTCTGACATGGTACAAAAATACATAAGAATTATGAGATGAAGTAGTAAATTTTTGATTGAATTCTTTGAAAATTAAGACATTCCTATTTGTCAATTGGTAAATTATAGGTGCTTAAATATTTACAGACTAATTAGTTTGATTTTTTAACTAAAATTAGCGCCTTCATTAAGCACATTCTATTGAAAAATCTATTAACTTTAACAAAAAACAAAGCAATGATTCACGATTTATCAAAAACCAATTCAATTTTCAATGCTTTTTTAGCGGAATTAAGAGATGTAACAATCCAAAAAGATTCAATGCGTTTCAGAAGAAATCTAGAAAGAGTAGGGGAGATATTAGGATATGAAATCTCTAAAAAGTTAGATTATACAGAAAGTCAAGTTGTTACACCACTTGGTCAAGCTGATACGAATTTATTAAAATCTCAACCAGTTTTAGCTACAATCTTGAGAGCTGGTTTAGGAATGCATCAAGGTTTTTTGAATTATTTTGATCAAGCTGAAAGTGCTTTTGTTTCTGCTTATAGAAAACATACGACTGCTGAAGAATTTGATGTTCATGTTGAATATATGGCTTCTCCAGATGTTTCTAATAAAACGTTGATTATTTCGGATCCAATGTTGGCAACAGGTTCTTCAATGTTGTTGGTTTACAAAGCTTTGTTGAAACAAGGTCGACCTTCAAAGGTGATTATTGCTTCAGCTATCGCTTCACCGGATGCAATTGAATTTTTGAAAAAACATTTGCCTGACACAACTGAATATTGGGTTGGTGCAATCGATATGGAATTAACAGCACAATCTTATATTGTTCCAGGAATGGGTGATGCTGGTGATTTAGCTTATGGCGTGAAATGCTAATTTTTAATTAAAGTTTATTATGGGATTCGGAAAATACAGTGTCTTTTTTTTATTGTCAATGATAAAGTTTCTGTTCGCTCCTTTTGGAGGGCCAGCTGCAGGGTTGACATTTTTTGAAACTTATTTTTCGTGTGTTGCAGGTGCTTTATTAAGTGCTACAATTTTTTATTTCATGAGTGAATTCTTTTTGAAAAGAGCGCATGATAAGCGTCATCAATTAGCGATGGATGCTAAAAGGAAAGGAATCGAATTACCGTATAAAAATAAATTTACAAAGACGAATAAGTTTGTTGTGAAAATGAAGATGAAATTAGGCATTTATGGGGTTGCTATGTATGCGCCACTTTTTTTATCAATTCCAATTGGAACGATTATTACAGCTAAATTTTATGGTAAGGAAAAACGTACTTATCCCATAATTATTGCAGGTGTTTTTGTTAATGGTATGATTACTTGTGGAATTGCTTATTTCGCCGGAAGTTTGTTTTAGCATGAGCGATCAACATCATTTATTTTTTGATTTAGACCGAACATTGTGGGATTTTGAAAAAAATTCTCAGCAAGCTTTGAAGATTTTATTCTCAGAATTAGAGTTAGATCAGAAAATCAAAAACTTCTATGATTTCCTTTATACTTACAAATACATTAATAATGATTTGTGGGTAGCCTACGGTAAAAAGAAAATTACGAAAGAAGAATTGAGAACTTTGAGGTTCGAGCGGACTTTGGCAAAGTTTGATATTGTCGATTCAAAATTAACGGAAGATTTAAATAATGGTTATATTGAGATTTCGCCAAACCAAACAAATATTTTTCCTCATGCTATAGAGACATTGACCTATCTTCAAAAGCAAGGTTACAATATGCATATCATTACGAATGGTTTTAAAGAAGTTCAATATCGTAAGTTAAAAAACTGTGGTTTTGAGCCCTTTTTTGATGTGATTGTATGTTCAGAAGAAGTAGGTGTAAATAAACCAGAACCAGCAGTTTTTCATCACGCTATGGAAAGAGCGAATGCGCAAATTTCAAAAAGTGTGATGATTGGTGATGATTTATTAGTGGATTTTCATGGTGCGCAAAATGCAGGAATGAAAGCGATTTTATTTG
>CANGHX010000111.1 GCA_947453715.1 Flavobacteriales bacterium
AAATAAGGTGCGACACCAGAAACAAATCCAATATGTTCTGTTTCTTTTATGTCTTTTTTCTGATAGAATGAATATAAATCAATCTTTTCAGCAGTTTCGTATGTCACTTTTGCTTCTTGTTCAATCGATTTTGAATCAGAAGTATAGATTATATCTTTAAATGAAATTCTTTTCATTGTCTTTAAATTAAATATCGCGTTCTAAAACCAATTGATTGATACCGAAATAAGCTTCTTGTTTTTTCCAAGTAGCTGTTTCAGTCTGAGGATTCGGGAATTTATTGATTCCAATTAGGACCTTTTTACCTGATTTTACCTTTTCTTTTTTCAATTCAACCTTCGTTTGAATATCAGAAGCGAATTTATTTTTTACATTTTCAGTTGTTATTCCTCCTAAAGCATCTAATTCTTGAAAATAACTCCATGCTTTTTGAGCAATTTGTTTTGTAATTGATTCAATAGAATAACTTCCTCCAATTGGATCGATTACTTTATCGAAATAACTTTCATCTTTTAAAATCAATGAAATGTTTGAAGCCATTCTTGCAGCTAGAACTGTTTCACCTTCATTGGAATTTGAGTTATAAGGATGTATAGAAAGAGTATTTATTCCCCCAGCAACTGCAGACATCGCCTCAGTAGTTTGTCTTAAAAGATTCGTATAAGGATCTTTTAATGATTTATTGACAAATCCAATTTCACCAAAAATGAAAGCTGATATTTTTACAGTCGCATCATAATTCGATACAATTGTATGCCATAACTTTCTGAATGCTCTGATTTTACTGATTTCGTAGAAGTAATTGTTTCCAAAACCGAATGAAAAATGGATGTTTTTTTCTGCTTCTTGAACAGAGTAACCATTTTCGATTAATTGCACCAAATATTCGTGACCTGAAGCTAAAGCAAAAGCAATTTGTTGAATGATTGTAGCTCCTGTCTGTTCGATTGCAAACGCATTTACAAATGCAAATGGTATTGATTTACCATTCATTTCAGAAGAAATCGATTTCAATTCACTTAAATTTAGTTCATTTAAAAAATCAATTCTATAATAAATAGCAGCTTCAGCTACTTGATTAAAATATGAATTTAAAAGTTGAACTTGAGATTTGAAACGTATGATGAAATGTGTTTCAATGTATTGAAATTGAATTTCTTGAAATAGTTGATCTAAGTTTAAATCTTCTTTAATTAAATCAAAAACTAAGGCATTATTTCCATTCAATAATTCACTTAAAGCTATTTTGTTAGCCTCTTTTTCTTCTAATACAAGAATGTTTTTTGCAATCGACCAATCATTTGTGTCTGATTTTGTACCTCTAGTGTAAGAAGATTTTGAAGGGATTTCATTGTTTACAGTTTCTTCTGAAGAATGCGTAAACGTTGAATAGTTTAATTCTTCAATTTCATCAGTTCTCAATAAGCTTGAAAAATCAGCGCCTTTTAATTCTTTGATCAATACTTCTTCCCATTTTTCTTTTGAAGTTTTAGGGAAATCAGAAAAAAGTTTATTCATTCGTTTTTTCTACTGTTTGTAAATTAATACTGTGTCTTCTATTTGATCTTTTAGGCAATTTTTTTATAGAATAAAGATAGACAATTGTAGTTAACATTGTAACTAATACAGGAGCTAAAATAAAACCTACAAATGGGACAAATTTTAAAACCATAAATGTACCACCAGCAACCAACATTGATAGAATATGATGGGTTGCATATTTTAAACTCCCTTTAGTACTTCTGTGATATCTTTCTAAATTGTAATCGTAAAATGAAAAGCCATAAAAAAATGCCGCAACTAATACGTAAACAAAAGGATTTAGAATATCTAATCCAGTTACAAGCGCAAATAACCACCATACTCCCATAATAACGAATTCAAAAAACAGCGTAATGGATAATACAAAAATCATTCTCAAGACATTGTTTAATGTTTCAGAGAAACTGCTTGTGTGAACATAATCTGTTAAATGAGTATCTAGTTTTTTAGATAAAATTGAATTGACTGGTGATAAGACGATCAATATGAAAAATGTATAAAATTGATGATTTATATATTCTAAAGCACTTACAACGACAGTAGGCGATTGAACTGGAGTTGTTGTAATATCGGATTTACCTAATTTAGCTAATAATGAATTGACATAAAAAAAGAATAAAGTAAGAAGTAACCCTGGAATAAAATAGATTAGAAATTTCCCTTTGCTGAAAAGTGCAAAAATTGTTTTTATAGCTTTTAAATGATGTTGAAATGTCTTCATTAATTTATTTTTCCTTACCAAAAATACTAAAAAAAAATTCAATGTTAGGTTTACTTTCTGAAGATTAGATTTATTGAATAAATTAAGATGCTTAAAGCTCTAGAATTCAATATCTAAATTGAAAACATTCTTAAAAGAATGAAGATTTGGATTCTTTTTTGCCATGTCAGCGAAACGATCTTTTCCAGTTAGAAATTTCACTTCCACATCGTTATTTTCACTTAATTTTAATTCTAAATTAACCTCGTAATTTTTCAACTCGGCTCTTAAATATCCTACTAAATCTTGCAGGTGAGGAGTAATGTAATCAACTTGAATTTGATTATCTACATCCATAATGAAATGAGTCGTTTCAATTTGTTTAGGATCTCTTTTAATCATAGCGTTGTAGAATGTTTCCATTCCTTTTGCTTTCGCTTCATGTGCATATCTTCTCCATGCCATTTTCACTTGATCATAAGAGAACGATTCGTAAGGTAAATCTTTTTGATTTGCAGATGATTGAACCGGACTTTCTTCTTTTTGTTGAAGTATTTTTTTTATCGAAGGATTTGTAGTGTTCAGATTTCCTGTTGGAACGCTTAATATTTTTGCTTCAATTTTTTGCTGTAAATATTCTTTGTTTTGAGTAACAGCTGGTGTTACATGAGGTTTAGGAGTATTCTTATTTAATTGATTTGTGAAAGGAATTATTTCAACTGGATCAGTTAATTGTTTTTTTTTTCGAACTCTTTTTGAATAGAGCAAATCTGCATTAAAGCCATTTCAACGATTAAACGTTGGTTTTTGGAAGATTTATAATCAACATCCGCTTTACTCAATACACCTAAAGCTCTTAATAATTGTGCTCCATCAATACCTTTTGATTGATCGATGTATTTTTGTTCTACTGATTCACCAACTTCAAGTAATTTAGCAGTTCGCATATCTTTACAAACCAATAAATTTCTATAATGATCCGCTAATCCAACGATAAAGTTGTGAGAATCAAATCCTTTTTCAATAACGTCATTCAATAATAAAAGACAACTTGGAATATCTTCTTTTTGAGCGCTGTCAACAATTCTAAAGTAATAATCGTAATCTAAAATGTTTAAATTATCAATTACACTTTGATATGTTAAATTATTTCCTGCGAAAGTAACTATCTGATCAAAAATTGATAATGCATCTCTTAAAGCTCCATCTGCTTTCTGAGCAATTAAATGCAATGCTTCAGGATCTGCTGTAATTTGTTCTTTAACAGAGATAGATGCTAAATGATCGGCCATGTCAGAAATCTTAATTCGGCTAAAATCAAAAATTTGACATCTAGATAATATTGTAGGAATTATTTTATGCTTTTCAGTAGTCGCTAAAATAAAAATAGCATGTTTTGGTGGTTCCTCTAATGTTTTCAAAAATGCATTAAATGCAGAAGTTGATAACATATGAACCTCATCAATGATGTATATTTTATGAGTTCCTAATTGAGGAGCGATTCTTACTTGATCAATCAAACTACGGATATCATCCACAGAGTTGTTTGAAGCAGCATCTAATTCATAAACATTTAAAGATGCCCCAGAATTAAATGACAAACATGATTCACATTGATCACAAGCTTCAGTTGCTTCCGTTTTATTAAAGCAATTGATTGTTTTAGCAAGAATACGAGCAGTCGTTGTTTTACCAACACCTCTGGATCCACAAAATAAAAATGCTTGAGCTAAGTGATTGTTTTTGATTGCGTTTTTTAGCGTAGATGTAATAGATTTTTGTCCAACGACAGTGTCGAAGGTCTGCGGTCTATATTTACGTGCTGAAACTACAAAATCACTCATACTACAAAATTAAATAAAAAAATCTGACTTTTTGTATCAAATCGGCTGATTTTATTAAAAACTTCTAACAAAGCTTTTAGATTAACTATTTCTAAAGAAATCGGAAAGTAAAATTCCTGTTGCGATTGATACATTAAGTGATTCTGCCTTTCCAAATCGAGGAATTGTTATAGGATCTGAAATAAAAGGTTTTATTTTTTCAGAAATCCCATTTCCTTCATTTCCAAGGATTAATAAGCCCTCAGGAATCAATTTTTGTTTGTATATATTTTGTCCTTCCAATAGCGCTCCGAAAATTGGACCTTTATAATTTGCTAAGTAGGTTTCAAGATTACAGTAGGTTACAGGAATTCTGAAAATTGCTCCCATACTTGCTTGAACAACTTTAGGATTGTAAATATCTACTGTTTCATGAGAACAAATAATTTCTTTCACATTAAACCAATCAGCTAATCGCAAGATTGTTCCCATGTTTCCCGGATCTTGAATGTTATCTAAGACTAGCTTAAATGAAGAATCAGTAGCAGGTAAACTCAATTTTTTAACAACTGCGAGCGATTTATTAGGGTTTTTCATGGAAGAAATTGATTTTAATTCTTCCGTTGTTGCAATTGCATTGACAATTGAATTATTTTTAGAGAAATGATTACTTTCTTTTGTAACGCATAGAAAATCAATTGACTGAGGGTAGTGCTCAATCAACTCTTGAATCATTTTTTCGCCTTCTACAATGAAAACATTCGCTTCATCTCTGTTTTTTTTGAGTTGAAAAGAACGTATCCATTTTATCTTATTCTTAGAAAGATTCTCCACTTTTTCTTTATTATTATCTTTGTACAAATTTTGTTTTCGTTGAGAAAGTTCAAACTTACATATATTCTTTTAATCTTGCTACAAGTACTTTTTGCTTGTGGTACAGTAAAGCATGTTCCAGAAAATCGTTATTTACTAAAGAAGAATGTATTAGATGTCGAGGGAGGAGCTTTAAACGAAGATGAAGTAAATCTAATTATACGTCAACAACCAAATACTAAATCACTTGGATTAAAATTAAAACTTTGGGTGTTCAACCACATTGATTCAACTAAAGTTGCTGAAAAAAGGAAATCTGAAAATCTGAAAATTTCACGAATCAATTTTAAAAGGAAAGCAAGAGAAAATCGCATCAATCAAAAAAGAATAGCAAAAGCGATTAAAAAAGGTTCGAATTTATATGTTAAAAAAGTTATTCCTTTAAAAGATAGCATTGAGCCTAGATTATTTCTAAGAGAATGGGCAAAATATAAAATTGGAGAAGTTCCGGTTGTTTTTGATAGTATTGTTTATAATAAATCCCTTGAACAATTAAATTCCTATGTTAAAAATAAAGGGTTTTTAAAAGGTCAAGTTTCAGGAGAAGTAAATTATAAAAAAAGAAAAAGAGTGAATGTTACTTACAAGATTATTACAAATCAACTATATACGATTGATTCTCTTGATATTGTCTGTTCAAATTCAGAAGTAAAGGGAAGTTATTTGATGTATGTAAAAAAGAATGAAAGCCACAATTTAATAGGAAAGCCATTCGATACAGATTACTTAGATGATTATAGATTTAATGTTGCTAGATACATGCGTGATGATGCTTTGTATGGTTTTAGTCCTTCACATATTTCTTTTGAAGCAGATACCTTTTCAATTGCTAACAAAGTAATTTTGAAGATGTATTTTACCGACCGTATGATTCGTTCTGAAGCAAATAGAGATAGTTTAATACCTCGAAAACACGCTGTAACGACAGTAAAAGAGGTTTATTTTCATATAGTAGATACAAATTCATTTGAAGGAAATTTTAAATCTACCGTTGAATCAATGGGATTAACGATTTTGGATAATAACTACATAAGAACAATTGATACATTTTATTATCAAAAAATCAAATTAAAACATTCAGATGAGTTGGATTTAAAGCGTGAGGCGACATTTTATTTTAATGGTGAATTGTTTTTAGACCCTAGTTTAATGGAAGTTCAAAACTTCTTAGAAAAAGGAAATTATTATAAGGATAAATATTTAGATCGTTCCTATTCTTATTTACAGCAACTAGGTTTATTTCAAAATGTTAAAGTGGTAATTGAAGAAGTTCCTAATTCAAATATGGTTGAAGTTCATTATTATTTGACGCCAGCCAAAAAACAAAGTTTTAGTTTTATTCCGCGTTGGTCTACTTCAAATGGTTATTTAGGTGTTTCTGCATCAGTAAATTACACGAATAAAAACATGTTTAAAGGTGCTGAAAAATTAACTTTTGCTATATCTGGAGGTTTTGAGTCTCAACCACCTGTTTTTGGTAAAAATGAAGATGGAACAACAATTCAGAAATCATCAAGAAGTTTTAACACATTTGAAATAGGACCTTCGTTAAAGTTAGAATTACCAGGTTTGTTCCCAATTAAAGCGACTCAATTATATAAACGACAAAGAGCAAGAACAATTATTTCTACAGCTTATAATTATCAAAACAGAACTGATTTCTCAAGAGAGATTTTTCAAATGAACTATTCATGGAAGTTTTTATCTCCAGATCGAACACAAGTTTTTCAAGTTGGTTTACCATTTATGTCAGTTATTAAATTTGTAAACATTAATAAATCAGCAAATTTTCAAGACAAGTTGAATACATTAAATGATTTATTTCTAAAAAACACCTATAGTGATCAGTTCATTTGGCAGGATTTGAAATTATCATTTGAATATAAAAATACTGAGAAGGAGCATAAATCAAAATCCACAGTTTATTTTTCAAGTTCTTTTGATTTAGCAGGAAATACCTTGTCTTTGTTTAGAGGGATTCAAGATACATCTGCAACAGGACAATATCAATTGAGAGGATTAGTGTATTCGCAATTTGCTCGATTAGATAATCAATTCAATTTTTCGTATCCTATTAGCAAGAATAGAACTGTTCATATCAAAGGATTGTTAGGAGGTGGTTTACCATATAACAACACAAAAACATCTATGCCTTATGATTATAGTTTCTTTGCTGGTGGAGCGAATGATAATAGGGGATGGAGAGCTAGGACTTTAGGTCCGGGTGGTTATAAATATTACTTAGATTCAAATTTAATTTTGACACAGGTAGGTGATTTACGCATTGGTGGTTCGGCTGAATATCGATTTTCATTTGGATCACTGTTGAAAGGAGCTTTGTTTGTTGATGCGGGAAATATTTGGACAATTCATAAAGATGTTAATAGACCAGGTAGTCAATTTTCAAAAGATTGGAGCAAACAAATTGCAATTGCAACAGGTGTTGGATTTAGATTCGATTTTGATTTCTTTATTTTACGTTTAGACTTAGGTTTTCCGATTCATAATCCAGCTTTGCCAAAAGGTTCTGATTGGGTTTTTCAACCAAAAACGAATTATTACAAAGAGGTTGATGCTTTAAATTATTCTGATGCTACTAAAGCAAAATTATCAACTCACTTGTTTACGCCAACCTTTAATTTTGGTATTGGTTATCCGTTCTAAATATTTCTAAAATTTAAATATCATGTCGAAACAAATTTTCATCAATCTTGCTGTAAATGATTTGCAAAAATCTTTTGATTTCTATTCAGCTTTAGGTTTTACGAATAATCCTCAATTTTCAGATGATAATGGAAAATGTATGGTTTGGAGTGAGAGTATATATGTTATGCTTTTGACGCATGAAAAGTTCAAAACATTTACATCTAAAGCAATTGCAGATACAAAATCTAAGATCGCTGGACTTTTCTCATTGTCACTAAATAGTATTGATGAAGTAAATTCTACAGTGACAAAGGGTTTAAAATTTGGAGGGATTGAAGTCGGTGAACTGAGAGATTACGGTTTTATGCAACAAAGAACAATCGAAGATTTTGATGGTCATACATGGGAAATTTTTTACATGGATATGAGTAAGTTTCCTGTTCAATAGTGATTAATAGTTTACAAGTTTATAGAGAGCTGTCCAGAAAGAATAGATACAGTTTAAATTTAAACCATATAAGTAATATAAGTTAACTTATATCTAATTGAATAACAGCTTGTTAATTAAAATTATTTGAAACTTATATGTTCTAATAATCCCTTATATGGTTTATTTAAAACAAAGGGCGTCCTTTTCGAACACCCTCATTAATTTTTCTTATTTCCCATGTGGACTTGCGAAAAACGCTGCAGCTTGTTTGTCAGCTGGATCAAGTGTTTTTACGATATTCCAGTATTTTTGAGATTCAGCTTTATTGTATTCTTTTGAGTTAATGTAGTAATCACCTAAGTATTTACATGCTTCAATTGTAAATGATTTGTATGCAGGTGTTGCTATTTCTTCTTGTTTTAATAAGTCAACAAATTTTTTGTAATTGTCTTTTGCTAACCATTTAGTAGTTGGAGTCTCGAATTTGTATTTACTTCTTGCAATCCAGAAATAAGAGATAGCATAAGAAGGAGAACGTTCAGCTAATCTAGTGAAACAAGTATCTGCCATCGCATAGTTTTTAGGACCAAAGTAATAAGCCTTACCAAAATCATAATACTCTTGAGGAGTAATGTTGTTTGGATTACCATTCATTTTTTTATTGAAAGTGGCAATTACATTGTCATATTTTTTGGCTTTCATGTATAATTTTGCAATCTCAGTATACATATCTTTTGTAATTGCAGTATCTTTCAATGCAGCGATTTCATATTGTGCAATCGCTAAAGAGTCTTTTCCTAATTTACCTAAGATTAAACCTTTGTATTTGTAATCTAAACCAATCACTTTATCAGCAGGAACCATTGAGAAGAATTTATCAGAAGTAGCTAAACCTTTTTCAAAACTCGTTTTAGAATCGTCACCAGGACATTCGTAGTAAGAATAAGTAAGCATACGTTCAACGTAAAAATTATCAAAACCACTTGCTTGAACACTTAACAATTCATTTATAGCATCACAGTGTTTTTTTGCTGAAAATAAAGAAGTAGCAAAACGGTAACGAGCTTCTGTACTGTTGTTTAATTCAATGTACTTTTTCCAGTTTTCAATTGCTTTGTTAGATTGATTAAACATCATATTTAATTCAGCGTTTTCTCTGAAAGCTGGTGCATATGTAGGATCTAAAGCTTGAGCTTCTTTGTATTTTTGATCAGCTAATTCATAATTTCTAGCTCTTTGGTATAATTTAGCTGTTCTAACAATACCTTTTGAAGATTTTGGATTTAAATCCAATGCTAAATTGTAATTTTTAATAGCTGGACTTCCATCTCTAGGAGTTTTTTCTAATAAAGCATCACCTAAAATTAAATAAGATTCTGGGTTTTTACCGTCTAATTTAATTGCTAATTCTAATAATTTAATAGCTTCATCTAATCGTTTGATTGGAGCGTAAGTTAATACTTCAGCTGTTTTACGAATTACTTCAGCATTTTTGTTTTTAGTCATAGTTGCAGCTTTTACAAACTGAACTCTTGCTTTAGTTGTGTCTCCTTTATACCATAAGTATTTCCCTAAACCAACAACGTTTAATGCGTTTAAAGGATCAACAGATGCTCCTTTTGTCCACATCATATTTGCTGAATCTAACTCATCATTTTTGAAGTAGTTTTCCCCAAAGTAAAAGAAATTATCAGCTTTAGTTGGTTCTTTTGCAATTAATGCATTAAAATCTGTTCTTGCGGCTGCAAAACGTTCGTTGTCTGTTTTTTTAATTGCTTCATCAAGAGTTTGAGCATTTGCAAAAGTTCCAAAAAGGAAAGACATTGCAAGGATTTTATACGTTTTCATGTTGATGTATTATTTGTAATTTGTTATTTCAATTTGTTCTGATTCTAACTTAATCAATAGTCTTGCCAAAAATCAATGAGAGATTAGAATGCGCGCAAAAATAAACATTTTTAGGAGAGTGACTTCCTTTTTTAATGTTTAATTAATGTTAATTCTTACAATTTTATTCAGTAATAATTCTCAATTGACGCATTGGAGGATAAGCAGGTACAAGACAAGCTTTATGTATGA
>CANGHX010000112.1 GCA_947453715.1 Flavobacteriales bacterium
AACGAAGAAGAATTAAAACAAGTTCTTGAAACAGGTCATGTTGATCGTATCATGTTAGATAATTTTACACCAGAACAAATTACAAACGTTTTACCATCAATACCAAAAAACTACGAAGTAGAAGCATCAGGAGGAATAACATTAGAAACAATTCGTTCGTACGCAGAAACAGGAGTTGATTTCATATCAGTAGGAGCCTTGACGCATAGCTTTAAAAGCCTAGACATGAGCTTAAAAGCATTCTTTATTGTTTAATAATATTTCTTCCCTCCTTGAGAGCTTGTCCCGAAAACAATCGGGAAGGGATTAAGGGGGGGGCAACGACAAACTCAAAGCTCGTCATAATTGGGTGTCATATTTCCCTCCTTGAGGAGAGCAAATATATTTGCGAAGACTAAACGGTAGTACAAGGAGATTAAGGGAGGTGACAACGATAATTTATTTTACCAACTTAAACCCCAATAATCAATATTGATTTTTTAAAGCCTAGTAAAGTTTTACAAAATATTTTACTCATTATTTTAATCATAAACAAATTCACAATTTTCATCCTCCTCTATCCTCCTTCAAAGGAGGAAGTCTAAAATTCACTTTAAATTAGAAGATAAAATATATTTGCGAAGACTAAACGGTAGTGCAAGGAGATTAAGGGAGGTGACAGCGATAATCCCAAGCAAAAAACAATGATTTATATCTCCACAATCAAAACACAAATATCATCCAATTGCTCCCTATCCGATTTCCAATCATAGAAAGCTTTTTTGATCGCTTCCATTTGAGTACTTGTTGATTGATTAATTGTTTCGTAAACCACATCTACAAATCTCGATTTTTTAAATTTCTTATTTGATTCACCTCCAAATTGATCTGTAATCCCATCAGAAAATAAAATCAAACGATCTTTCTCCACTAATTTTATTGAATGCTGAACGAATTTCTCATCAGAAATAGAAGGTCCAATCGGTTTTTTAGTTGGTGCAACTTCTTGAAGAAAACCATCACGCATTAAGATTATAGAGTTATTTGCACCAGACCAATATAAACGTTTCGATAACGGATCATAGGCACAAACAGAAATATCCATTCCATCATTGACATTTGATGGTGATAAGTTTTTGGAAATGAGTTCACTTGTACGTTCCAATAATAATGAAGTGCTTGGTATTGATAAGTCTTGCAGTGCTGTATTCAAAGCTGTACTGCATAAAACACTCATCATCGCTCCAGGAACTCCGTGACCCGTGCAATCTGCAACAGCAAAAAAGGTCCAATTTTCTTTTTCGAATTGTCTTGATGTAATCCAATAAAAATCTCCTGCAACAATATCTTTTGGTTCGTAAAAAAGTTGCCAATTCGATAAATAGGAATTCATTGTTTCATCGCTTGGTAAAATCGCTTCTTGAATACGTTTCGCATAGGAAATACTACTGATAATTTCTTTGTTTTTATCCTCAATTTCTTGTTTTTGAAGTTCAATTTCGTTCGTTCTTACTTTAACTTGTTGCTCTAATTTTAAATTAGCTTCTTCTTTCATTAAGTTCAATTCCAAAACTTGCTCATAAGATTTATCAATAACTATTTTAAAACGGTAAATAATACCAAAAGTCAATAGAATGGCTTCCATTATTGAGCCAAATTGAAGTCCGTAATCGGTAAATGTATTAGAAGGCAAGATGCCGAAATTTTTCAAGATGAATGCAAATACCGAAACAAATAAGATTGAAAATGCAAAAAAGAATAATTTTGCTGGTTTGTATTTTTTATAAATAGCATAAATAGAGATCCCTAAAATCAATACATTCAGTAATAACGTGATTCCATTTATAAAGACAATAGAAGTTGTATAAGCAAATGAAAGGGGTAAAAAGGCTAATATCAAATTGATAAAAAGGAGGTATTCAATTCTTACAAATAATTTGTAAATCCTTGGTAAAAATGTCTTCGTGTCAAGGTAATATTTGCAAAATTTAAGCAGAAAAATAATGGAGAATGTTGCAGTAATTGGGTTGATGTGATTTGAAATGTAGCTATTATTCGGCCACAAATATTCTTTACCAAAACCTAAATTAGATAATTGTAGAATAATAAATGAACTAATGTACAAGCAATAATAAAGTGATGTTTTCTCTTTAACAAATAGTCCAACAACAATATTAAATGCTAAAATGAATAACAAGATTCCAAAAAATCCACCAAGAAAATATTGTTGTTGATAGATGTCCTCATTGTATTTTTTAATAGTGGACAACTCTAAATTGAAGTTTAAATGCTCCGTTCCGTTATTGACTTTGATTAAATAATGAGTTGAGCTATTCCCTTTACTATAAACTGGAAATGTAATGATTCGATTTTTAACGGGTCTTTTACCGTAATTAAGTTGATCTCCAGATTTATAGATGCGCTGTATTTGGTTATTCTCGACCTTAAACAATTGCACAACGTCTAAATTGGGATTGTTTAGTTTAAGTAAATGAAACTTACTTTTTGAAGATGAATTGTCTAAAGTGAAGTCAAACCATATATCATAAGGCGTAAAACCGAAATTTGCTTGATGCATTTTCATTGGTTTCAACTTCAAACCTAAATTTTCAAAGTGTTTATAAGAAATACTCGTGCAATTTTTATTCTCCCAACATTTTAAATAGGAACCATCGATAACTTTTGAAGAATAGACTTTAGAAACATCAATAGTTTTTTGTCCAATACCTTCAAATGCGATTAGACTTATAAAAAACAAGATATTTATTTTGATTAATAGTTTTTTCATTCGTTATCTAATATATCTGCTGAATCTGATTTTTTAGTATTAATGGTTGGAGAATAAAAAAAAGAAAATCCTGTTACGGCAATTCCAATGAAGATAATTTTCATGCTGAAAGGCCAATGTGCTATTTTAAAGTAAAGCCCTAAAAACAAGATAATTGTTCCGATCCAAAACAAAAGATTAAAATCGGATTTATTTTTTTCATCTTTATAAGACAGTAAATTGAAAAACAAGGCAATTATTCCACAGAATAAAAATATTTTTTTAGCAATAAAATATGGAATGAATGTCGAGTGAACATACATCAATATCATCATTGCAAATGAAATTGCAAAACAAATTGCTGCGATATTTTTAAAATTCACTTATCTGGAATTACTTTAGTTTACCTTATTCACTTTGAGAAACCAAGATTTGATTTTTCTTTTTTATTAAAAATAGAATATATTTTAGAATAAACAATAGTTAATGATTATTTAAATTCTTTTCCACAATCTTTACATTTATAGATTGTTTTAAAATAAAATGGGAAAATGGTTAATAAAAAAGAAGAAATTACAGAAATAATTGCACCAAGACCATTTATTGATCTATGATTTAAAAAAACATTTGATGAATTACATTTAGGACAACTGATTTTTTCATCTTTTTCATTTGTTGAAGGTGTATTTTCGATTTCAGTGATTATTTCTAATGCTTTAGATTTGTCGATCTCATTTATTTTTAATTTTATTCCACCAACAGTAATATTATACAGTGGATTAATCGACACTATATTTTCATCAAACAAATAACAAACGATCGCTTCATTTTCAAGTCTTGCTTTTAAAACATGAGCATCTACTGTATTATCAAATGTCTTAATTGTTATTAAATTCATTTTACATTAAATTAAAAAGGAAGAATTTAAAATCCTTCCTTAAACAATTACTTCTTAGGTTTTTCTTCCGCTTTTTTAGCAGGTGCTTTTTCTTCTTTCAATGCGCTATCTTTTTTCATTTTAGCATCATCTTTTTTCATTTGAGTTTCAGCACCTTTTAATGCCGCTTTGTCAGCTTTCATTTTTTCTTTAATCTTAGCTTGTGCTTCCTTATCTTTTGCCGTTTTGGCTTTATCAAGGTCTTTTTCATCTTTTTTGAGTTCGGTTTCAGCTTTTTTAATTTCGCCTTTATCTTTTTTCAAAGTTTCCTTATCCTCTTTTAACAATGTCTTTTTATCAACTGGTTCTTGAGAGAATAAAAAGGAATGGAAAGAAATAACCATCATGAATAGTAAAATATTTTTCATAGTTGTAAGTATTATTAGTTTCCATTAAATTACACTTTTGTATTTATTAAAACAAATAAAAGCCTTACGTATTTTCCTATAGATCTAAATCTTTTTTCAACTTTACCTCATCTATGCTTTGAATTAACCTCAATACATTTGGAAAAGCATCCGCATGATAACCAAAACCTCCTAATTGAAATTCTCTAATTGCCTCTTCTTTCGTCCAATTCATGAAAACAATTCGGTAAGCTGCTACAATACAACCTGTTCTGTCTGAACCATGTTTACAATGAATTAATGTTGGTTTAGGTGCTTTTTGAATTAATTTTAAAGCATCTACAACTTCACTGTATTTAATCGTCCAGGTATTTATGCTTTTTTTGTAAAGCGTTAAATTTGTTGATTTGCCTTCACTCCTATCGTTTAATATATTTCTAACATTCACAATTGATTTTATCCCCAACTTTTCCAAGGCTTGCATACCAGCTTTTGTAGGTTGTTCTGAACGATATAAATTTTCATCTACTTTATAAAGATTGTACAATGGATTTAAATCAATCTTTTTAGCCCAATTCAAAGGTCTATTTGCCGTTTCTATTGGTTGACTGACTCCACAGCTTATAATTAGAGCTAAGATAAATGTAAAAAATGGTATTAATTTTAAATTCATAATTTGTATTTTATAGTTGATTATTCTAGTTCCCAAGCACTTCTGTAAGTGTTCATTTGTTCAACATACTCTAGAAATTTGGCGTAAAAATTATCTGTTCCGATCGTTGAGCTATCTCCTATTACAAATAATTGTTCTTTCGCTCTTGTTAAAGCAACATTCATTCTTCGGTAATCATTTAAAAATCCGATAATTGATTCAGAATTAGATCTCACAAGTGATAAGATAATGATTTCCATTTCTTGTCCTTGAAAACTATCGATCGTACTGATAATCATCTCTTTTGGTAAATACGACTTCGCTAATTCAACTTGACCTGAATAGGGCGAAATAAAACCAATATTTTTAGTGTTCAGCTTTTCATGTTCGATAATTTTCTGAACAATTGACAATTCTCCTTCATTCATCAAACTCATACCCTCTTTTCCTGCCTCTTCATCAAAACCTGTTCCCGCGGTGTCGAAAAATGTAATATGCACACCATTATCTAGCAAATGATCTGGTGTTCTTAATTCATTCTTGTAAAAATAACCACTCGAAAAATCTGCAATTGATTTTCTCATACGGTATTGAGTGTTTAAAAAATGAATCGATTGACAATTCTTGAAACATTGCTCCAAAATTGAAATATTAAAGCCTAATCGTTTTGCTTCGTTGGATAAAATCGTTGGTGGTAATTGTAAATGATCTCCAGCCAGCACCCATTTTTTTGCATACGGAAAAATACACCAAGCTAAAGGTTCAATACATTGTCCAGCTTCATCAATAATCAGCGTATCAAACTGTTGATTGTGATGAATAAAATCATTTAATCCTATTGGGGTACCTAATATAACCTGTGCTTTTTCAAATAATTGATCTTCAAAGTAATTCCTTAAATCTCGAATTTCTTTTCGTATATTTTTTACTTCTCGAATTAATAAATTTCGCTGGTCACGCTCATCTTTTCCAAATCGACGTTTATACTGATTCGCCATTTTACGTAATTCTTCAGCTCGAATTTTTAAATTTTTAATCTCTTTCTGTTGTTTACTTTCAAGCATTTTTCCTTCGGACGTAAACGGAAAGATTTCAGCATCAACTTTTGAAAGATTTCCAACACGAAGAATATTAATTTGCTGCTTGATTAATCCTTTGGCAATATTATCTACAGCGGTATTACTCGGTGCAGAAACGATGATTTTTTCCCCTTTTTCAATTAATTGAATAATTCCTTCGATCAAAGTGGTTGTCTTTCCTGTTCCTGGAGGTCCATGAACGATAGAAAGGTATTCATTTGAATAGATTGCTTCTACAGCTTTTTTCTGACTAACATTTAGATTTTCATTTCTAAATGTTAGTTTGTCTTTTGTTTGAAATTGTTCACCAAAAGCTTGCGTACCATGAACCTGCTTAAATAAATTGAAAATTATTTTGTTATTTTCAAGTTCTTCTAAACTTTTCTGCATTATCTCACTCGTGCGATGATCTGGTGCTAATTTTATTCCAATCCCTTTATCTTCAATCCAATCTGGAAAATCAGGAGCAAATAATCTGAACTCTCCTTTTGAGCCATCACAGGATAAAATAATCCCTTTTACAGATTCTTCATTCTCAATAAAACATTCAATTGCACTTCCATCTCTAAAATTTGACGTATCGCATGGAAATGGTAAGCGAAATGATATTTCAGGGTAATCTGCATAACCAAATGATTTTCTAGTCACAGAAATGGGATGTAATGCTACTCCCATTGATTTCAGTAACTTCAAACTATGTTGTTGATCTAACTTATATTTCCCTTCTTGTTCTTTTATTTCTAGATCTATACAATTTAATAAATGTATAATTTGGGGATGTTGTTCCATGAATATAATTTGTACTGTAAATTTAGGTAATTCTTTTAAATTACTTAAATTCATTTATTTTGCTCTATTCAATAATTCATCGTTCGAGCCTTCACGGTCAATTTTAGTGATTTTATCATTTCCAAATTTGTAACTAATTGAAAGTCTAATTTGTCTCGCATCATAATATGCTTTAGTGCTTATTTTCATTCCATTTGAAGTTCTTGAAAAATTTGGTGAATCGGTTTTAAAAATATCAACCACATTTAAAGCAATTTTTAACTTGTTACCCATAAATAATTTTCTAACACCGAAATCTAGCCCAAAATAAGGATTTACTACGGCAACGCCTTCAACGGAGCGGAAACTATACCAAAAATTAACTTCTCCAGAAATTGTCTTTTTCTTATTAAATATAAATTGATTATCCGTTTCAAAATAGGCTCCTCCCCCTTTTATTTGAGGCGCAGTATATCTTAAATTCGTTTTTGTTGAGACAAAATAAATTGATAATTCATTGTAGTTTTCCCACCAACTAAATTTATTAAATACATAATTTAAATTCCATGATATTGCATTACTTTTTAAACAATTTTGTGAAGACGTAACAAACATATAAGTAGTTGAATCCAAGTTTGCTACATCACCAATTCCATTTGATAATTTAATGTAAGATAAAGACATCGTCAATGCTTCTTGATAGGTATAACTTAATTCAAAATTATTATTGAATTCCGGTCTTAAAAATGGATTTCCAACCTCATAAGCGTAAGGATTATTGTAAAAGCGAAATGGATTCAAATAATAAAAAGCAGGTCTATTGATTCTTCGACTATACGTAAATCCAATCGTATTATCATTTTTCAAAATTCGTTGAATATAAACCGTGGGGAAAAGTTTCAAATAATGATAGTTATTCGTTAAATTCATTGTTATTGACCTTCCGCTCACGTTTGTATACTCTGCCCTTAGTCCAGTTTTAAAAGACCAATTTCCTATTTCTTTACTAAAATCAACAAATGCTGCTTCAATATTCTCAACATATTTAAAAGCATTGGATTGATTCAAATTCAAAACTATTTGATTATCAATTAAATCAGAATAATTGTACTTATTGTGACTTGCTACATAACTTGATTTTAGTCCTGCAGTTAATTGAAACTTCTTAAATGGTAAATCTGCATTTAATGAGGTTGAATATGAATTGGTATTTAAAGTCCCATTAGTGAATACCTGTGAACTTGAGTTTGCCAGTAACAATTCTGAGCTATTGAAATGATTTGTCTGTAAATCTCTATTATCTTTTTTCCCTACGTTCAACCAATCCAAATTGAAGGTTATTTTTTTTCCATTCGTATCTAATTCATGATCAATAAAAAAATAGGCATTTTGGAACGTATATTTAACTGAAGTTGATAAGTTCGTTCGCATCATTGAATCTAAATTAGATTGAGATAAAACTCTCATTTCTGCGACACCATTATCGGTTAAATTCATCGTTTGATTATGGTAATTTACCCCCGTATTTGTTTTAGAATTTATTTTATAATTCAAGGATAAATCACCTTGTGTATTTTTGTAACATATTTTATATTCATCCTTCGTATCCCATAAGTTTGTTGGATATTGAATAATATCTCGTTGCGTTTTTTTATAATTTAAATTATCACTATTTAGTGCGCAATTAAACGATAATTTATTTTTATTATATGTGAAGTTTCCTCCTCCATTTTCAAACAAATATGAATTTCGACCTACACTCCCAAAAACATTTCCGCTGAAGCCTTTTTTTCGAACCTGCTTCAATACAATATTTATTATCCCGCAATTACCTTGAGCATCATATTTTGATGGTGGTGTCGTAATTACTTCAATTTTTGATATATCGTCAGAAGGAATTGATTTTAGATACATTACCAATTCTTCTCCAGCCAGTTTTATTTGCCTATCATCTATATAAATTGAAACTGTACTTTTACCAGTAATTGAAATAGTAGAATTATTTACTCTAACACCTGGCGCTTTTTTCATTACATCTAGCGCACTTCCACCTTGTGAAGAAATGCTGTTTTCAACATTATATGTAATTCTATCTATTGATTTAACAATTAATGGTTTCTTTACACTAATACTAACTTCTTCTAAATCTTTATTCATATTTAATTGAAAATCTAAAAGCGTATCTTTTGTACAATTTAAATTTATCTTTTTTTCAATATTCAAATAGTGAATTATTAACTCACAATTAACCAGTTGATTAGAATTCAAATAAAAAAACCCTAAAGAATCGGAAATTGAATTATCCATTACAATGGAATCTTTTAGAAGTACACAAGTAGCAAATTCAATTGGATTTTGAAATTCGTCATGAATTTTTCCAGATATTTTAATCTGTGAATATCCTGTTTGAATAAAAATCAAAAAAAAGTAAGTGATGGTTAATCGCTTCATAATAGTAGTTTGTTAAAGTAGAACTTAATAACGACTAATTATGTAATTTATTATTTACTGAAACTAAATTAATAAGTGTAACTCATAGATTCCTCAACAGATAAGCTAAAAAGTTGAAAAATATTTTCCTAACTTTACCTAAAGAAGATATTATAATGTCAAATTCATCACATACTCAGTGTCAAAATTGTCATCAACGTACTAAAAATATTTTTTGTGCTTTGAATGGAGATGAATTAAATCGAATTGACCAATCGAAACGTTGTCAGGTTTTTGAAAAAGGGGAACTTATTTTCTCTGAAGCTGATGAACCTAAAGGCATTTATTGCATCGAAAAAGGGAAAGCGAAATTGGTTCAATTGGGACCTGATGGGAAAGATCAAATTTTACATTTTGCAAATGAAGGTGATGTAATGGGTTATCGTGCAACCTTGAGTGGTGATCTATTTTCTTGTTCTGCTGTTGCGATAGAAAAGTCAAAGATCTGTTTTATCCCAAAAGATATTTTTATTTCTGCTGTTGGTAATAATTCAAAATTGGCGCTTAAAATTATTCATCTTTTCTCTGAAGAATTAAAAAAAATTGAATCTAATCTCACAAAAATCACACAAGGTCCGGTGAAAGAACGTATCGCTCAAAGTCTTTTATTGTTAAAAAATAAATATGGTTTTGATTCAGACCAAGCGACCATCAACATCACTATCAAACGAGAAGAATTAGCGAACATGGCGGGTACAACGCGTGAAACGGCTACTCGAATCCTTTATTCTTTTCAGGAGGAGAAATTAATTCAATTAATCGGTAAGAAAATTAAAATTGTTGATTTGAAGGGGTTGATTGAGGTTTCTAAGGAGGTTTGATAGATAAATAGTCAATAGTAATTAATTGACGGCTTGCTTTCAACTTTTAACTAATAAGAGGTTTGATTGATGCACTTTGTGTTTATTTGAACCATATAAGATTCTGTGTTGGTATCCAAATATAATTCTATTTTTTTAACTTTGTTACTTAAAGCAGTCATGAACTAGCTTGTAAGAGTGTTCTCTTCTAAAGAGGCACTCTTTTTTTTATTTCATAATCTTGTTCAAAAGCTGTATT
>CANGHX010000113.1 GCA_947453715.1 Flavobacteriales bacterium
AACCTCATATTTCTCAAATAACTCTTTATAAAAACGCTCATAAATTTCTATACTCATATCAGGCAATATGACAGAGGCTATTTTTAAATCCTTACATCGTTTTAAAAATTTCTCCAAACCATATTGCAAAACTGGATTCAAATATCCCATCAATACCAATGGAATCTGAACTTGATTTTTAATCGAATCTAATTGATCAAATAAAACATCCATATTCATTCCGTTTGCAAGTGCTATTGAACTTGATTCTTGAATGACAACACCATCTGCCATCGGATCTGAAAATGGATTCCCAACTTCAATGAAATCTATTCCTTTCGATTGTAATTCTAATATTTGAGCTGCAGTACTATCCAAATTAGGAAAACCTGCTGTAATGAAAATACTTAGCTGCTTTTTATCTTTTATAAATCTGTTCATGTTTATTTTTTTTAATTAATTCTAAAATATATAACTGAGCTATTTAGAAAATAAAAATTTATGACTGAGCGGAGTCGAAGTCAAAATTCAAATACGTTTCCATATCCTTATCTCCCCTTCCAGATAAATTGATTACAACAACATCTTTCGAAGAAAAATCAATTTTATCTAAGGCTGCAATGGCATGTGCACTTTCTAATGCTGGAATAATTCCCTCATAAACAGCTAATTTCTTTGCCGCTTTTAACGCTTCATCATCTGTAACAGAAATACTTTTTGTTCTTCCGACTTGAATTGTATGTGCATGTAAAGGACCAATTCCAGGATAATCTAAACCAGCTGAAATTGAATAAGGCTCAATTACTTGTCCGTATTCATCTTGCATTAACAATGTTAAACTTCCATGAAGAACACCTGGATTTCCAACTGCTGAAGTTGCTGCTGTGTGACCAGAATCAACACCCATACCACCTGCTTCTACGGCAATTAACTCAACTTCTTCGTTATCATAATATTCATAAAATGCTCCAGCTGCATTACTTCCTCCGCCTACGCAGGCAACGATTTTAGTTGGATTTTCAGATCCAGTTTGTTCTTTTAATTGTGTTTTAATTTCTTTTGAAATAACCGATTGAAATAATGCGACCATTGCTGGATAAGGATGTGGTCCAACAACACTTCCAATTAAATAATAGGCATTTGTATGATTAATCCAATAACGAATTGCATCATTTGTAGCATCTTTCAACGTTTTACTTCCCGAAGTTGCTGGAACCACTTCAGCTCCCAAATATTTCATTCGTTGCACATTAGGTGCTTGACGTTCAATATCTTTTTCACCCATAAATACAATACATTTCATATCCATCAGCGCACAAACCGTTGCTGTAGCTACGCCATGTTGACCTGCTCCTGTTTCAGCAATAATTTCGGTTTTACCCATTTTTTTCGCTAATAAAATCTGACCAATAGCATTGTTGATTTTATGAGACCCCGTATGATTTAAATCTTCACGTTTCAAAAAAATTGGACATTGATATTCATTCGTCAACTTTTGAGATAAATACAAAGGAGAAGGACGTCCAACATAATGTTTTAACAATGAAATAAATTCATTCTGAAACGCTTCATCTTCCTTTATTAAATTATAATTCAAACTTAATTCTTCTAAATTATCTCTTAGCAATTCTGGCACAAAAGCACCACCAAAGTCACCATAAAAGCCTAAATCATCTACTACTGTATATTTTTTTTCACTTATCATCTTTCTTAATTTAAAACAGTTGTAATACCTTCTACAAATTCATCTATTTTATCTACATTTTTATTCCCCGGATTAATTTCAAAACCACTATTGATATCAATCCCAATGAAACGTTTGTGATCTATATTTTTTATTTCATCACTCATCTCAATTTTTATCCCACCACTCAATAAAAATGGAATATTCCCTTGATAATGATTTAATATTTCCCAATTAAAGACTTTACCTGAACCACCATAAGCATCCGTTTTTGTATCAAACAAAAAATAGTCAACCAAAGCTTCAAATTCTGTCAATTGTTTAAAATCAAAATTATCATCGACTCCAAATGCTTTTATGATACCTAACTTTTGATTGGTCATCATGATTTGATTCATCATTTTCCGACAATAAACAACATCTTCATCTCCATGTAATTGAATGTAATCGAGCTGATGAAAAGAAGCTATATCGATTATTTTATCTATTTCCTCATTTACAAAAACTCCTACTCGCTTACTATTTTTCGTAAAAATGGGTAATTGATCAAAAAATCGTTTTGATTTTACGTAAAAAATAAATCCTAAAAATTCAATTTGACTATTCTGATCTAAAACATTAATCTGCTCTTGATCTTTTAATCCACAAACTTTTATTTTCATGCCTTTGAATAATTTAATTCATTAATAAAACTCTTTATAGAACTGCTTTTCAAAATACTTTCTCCTATCAAAGCGCCATTATATCCTGCTTCAGCTAATAATTCTAAATCTTCTTTTGACTTAATTCCTGATTCAGTGATGATTAATTTATCTTTTGGCAAGAAATCAATCACATCTAAAGATGTTTGGATTGTTGTCGTTTGTGTTTTTAAGTTTCGATTATTTACACCAATGATATCGACTAAATCTGAAATTTTATTTAACTGATTCTTTTCATGAAACTCACAAATCACCTCTAATCCTAAACCTTGAGCTAAAATTGTAAAATGTAAAATTTCTTGCTCCGATAATGCTTCTGCTATCAATAAAACGACATCCGCTCCTATCGCTTTCGCTTGGAATAATTGAATTTCATCAATAATAAAATCTTTACGCAAAATTGGAATTTGAACCGTTTTTCTTATTTCTATGATATCCGTTTCTTTTGCTCCAAAAAAGCTTGAATCTGTTAACACTGAAATTGCACTCGCTCCATTTTGCTCATAGATTTTACCAATTTCGACAGGATTTAGTTCGTTATTAATAATACCAGCACTTGGTGATTTTCTTTTGAACTCAGCTATAACTCCAAACTGATTTTCTAATTTTTCTTTAAGCGAAATTGTCTTTTTATTGAAATAAACACTTTGTTCAAAATCTTTAATTGTGAATGTTGATCTTAACAATTCAACTTCCTTTCTTTTTTGATCAATTATTGTATCTAAAATTGTTCCCATATTTTCTAAAATTTAAATGTTTTTGCTGCTTGACCACTTTTAATAAATGAAAGTGATTCATTAAATAATTCTATTTTCGAAGTCGTTGGATGAAAACATTCTAAAGCGATTGCTGTATTGACTGCAACGACATTTGTTTGTTCAACTGATCCTTCTCCTTTCAAAATTGTTTTCACAATTTGAGCCGATTCATCGACCGTTTTTCCAGCTTTCAAAGTAATCGCATTTATACTTTTCAATTCAAACAAATTCGCATTGATCACTTCATCCGATTTCAATCCTAAAACACGTGTTTGTTCTGTTAATGTAATTTCATCATAGCCATCCATTCCAAAAACTACTCTAAAATCAGTTCTATTCTTTTTCAATAAGTGCTGGTAGATTTTTGCTAATTCTAAATCATAAGTTCCCGTTAATTGAAAAGCTGGTTGAACTGGATTTACCAACGGTCCAAGTGAATTGAAAAAAGTTCTAAGCCCCAAATCTCTTCTCAAATGACTTACTTTTTTTAACGTTGGATGAAATAATGGAGCATGTAAAAAGCAAATGTTGTTTGAGTATAGTTGCTCATTTAACTCTTTCTCATCATTTGTGAATACGTATCCTAAAGCTTCTAAAACATTGGAAGATCCACACGATGAACTAACACCATAATTACCATGCTTAATCACTTTATTTCCCATTGCTGCCAGAACAAATGAAGTTGTCGTAGAAATATTGAATGTATCTTTTCCATCTCCTCCAGTTCCGCATAAATCAATTGCATTAGTTCCATCTAATTCAATTTTTAAAGCAAGATTTAGTAACGCATTTCGAAATCCTTCAATTTCATCCAAACTCAAACCTTTCATTTGTAAACCAATCATTAACGCTACAACTTGAGCATCATTCATCTTTTCCTCAGCAATTGCATGGATAATTTCTGAAGCTTCATATGAAGAAAGTGATTGATTATTTAGCACTTTTTGTATCAGTGTTTTCATTTTATTTTGAACTTTTAACTTTTAACTTTTAACTCTCAACTATTAATTATTAACTGACAAAACCCAATTCTCAATCATTTTTCGCCCTTGTGGAGTCAATATTGATTCTGGATGAAATTGAACTCCTCTGATATTTAAGTCACGATGTTTGATTGCCATGATTTCTCCATCCTTCGTTTGAGCAGTAACAACCAACTCATTTGGGACATTTGAATTAATTTTCCAGCTATGATAGCGTCCAACTTCAAATTCTTGAGGAATTGAATCAAAAATTATATCATTTTGTTCATGCTGGATCAAAGAAGCTTTTCCATGAATCGGTTCTTTACATTGCTCTAGTTTCCCACCATAAACCTCTGCAATTGCTTGATGACCTAAACAAACTCCTAATATTTTTTTTGAAGCCCCATATTGTCGAATTATTTTCAATAAATCACCTGCTTCTGATGGAATACCAGGACCTGGAGACAATAAGATGGCATCACATTTCTCTAATACTTCGTAATCAACTTCATTGTTTCGCATCACAATCACTTCGTCAACTTTCGATTCTTTCACATAACGAATGATGTTATAAACAAAAGAATCATAGTTATCAATTACAGCTATTTTCATTGTATTAAATATTTGATACGATTTTTAAATTTTCAATTACTTCTTTTTGCGAATCTGCTTTGGAAATAGCTGTCCGAACAGCTCTAAGTTTATGATGTACTTCTTTCACTTCATTTTCAACTATTGAATTGATGACTACACCCGCACCTGCTCTATAATTCATACAGTTATTCTTGCTCAAAATACTTCGGATGACAATTGCCATATTGATATCTCCATTAGAAGCGATTAATCCAACAGCACCACCGTAAAAATCTCTAGTAGACTTTTCAGTTTTAGCGATTAATTCCAATGCTTTTGGCTTTGGTGTTCCAGAAAGTGTACCTGCTGGAAATGAATTACTGATAAGTTTTAACGATTCAGTAAAATTAACTTCTCCTGTCACTTTTGACACTAAGTGAATGACATGACTAAAGTGTTGAATTTCTTTGTAAATCTCTACTTTGACATTCGTACAATCTTTACTTAAATCATTTCTAGCTAAATCAACCAACATTGTATGTTCCGCATTTTCTTTTTCATCATTTACTAAAAAATGAATCTGCTTATCATCTACAGATTTATTACCTGATTTTGAAACAGTTCCTGCTATTGGATGAATTTCTGCTTTTCCTTGTTTCACGATTAATTGTGCTTCAGGAGAAGAACCGAATAAACGATAGCTTTCGAAATCAAAATAGAACAAATAAGGTGATGGATTTAATCTTCTTAATTGTCTATACACTTGAAAATCATCCCCAAAAAAAGATTGCTGAAATCTATTTGAAACGACTAACTGAAAAACATCTCCTCTCATACAAGAAGATTTTGCTTCCGTCACGACACGAGCGAATTCATCATCCGTAAAATCTGATTTTTCACTTCCTATTGTTTCAAAAGGCAATTCAGTAAATGGTTTACGTTGAAGCAAATGAGTTATCTCCATTGCTTTCAACTCTTCTGAATCAAAACTATTTGAGATGACATAACCATTTGAAGTAAAATGATCTATAACAATTATTTGCTCAAAAATAAACAAGTGAATGTCAGGAATTTCTAGATCACTTTTTGCTTTTTCAATATGTTTTTCAGTCAACAAAGCAAATTCAAATCCAAATCTTCCAAAGAAACCATTGCCTTCAATTTCATGATTATTGAATTTAAATCGCTCTAATATTTGCTGAATTTGAGGAACTGAATCTTGATTTTGATTCAATATTTCTAATGAACGAACACCATCAACATCAATTGAAATCTCTTGGTTTTCAACTACTATCTCAACAATCGGATTTACTCCAATAAAAGATTTACTATTGCTTCTAGACTGATATTCATTGCTTTCTAATAAGCATGTCTTGCGATAATGGTTTCTTAAAGAAAGATAAATTTCCACCGGAGTGTATACATCCGCATTGAACGGAGTAATTTTTGAAAAAATCATAATAAAAATAAAAAGGAAGTGAAAAAAAAACGGCTTGTCGTGTGACAAGCCGTTTAAAAATATTTATAAAGAATTACAAATTAACGCCACGCACACCAACTGTTAGTTGAGCGCCACCAAAAATTTGTATTTGTATATTTCGTTTTCATCTGCGACAAAGATTTAGAAATTATTTTCATAAAACAAAATTTATTTTCAATTTTTTTCATTTATCTTTGTACCAACAAATTGAGACAATGAATTTTTCGAAACAAAATTTTTGGTGGTGGTTTAAAACTCGCTGAGTGCGTTCGGAAAATGCTATATATAGATTTGAACCCGTTTCGTACTTTGAGTTGAAACGGGTTTTTTATTTGGCCCCCTTCGATACGGAATTAATTTCGATGAAATTAACTCCTACTCAGGAGGACAAATAAAAATTCAACTGAGTGAAAAACTACAATACTCAGGAGGACAAATAAAAAAATTGATACGATAAAAAATATTTTTGAATATGAACTTACAGGAAACAATAAAAAATACTGATCGTCCTTTTTTGATAACAGGACCATGTAGTGCTGAAACTCCAGATCAGTTAATCGGAGTTTGTAAAGAAATTGCACAAAATGGTAATGCAAATATTTTAAGAGCAGGAATTTGGAAACCAAGAACACGACCTGATTCTTTCGAAGGAGTTGGTGAAGAAGGTTTGAAATGGTTGGTGGATGCTGGTAAAGAAACTGGACTTCCTGTTTCTACGGAGGTTGCTAATAAAATTCACGTAGAACAAGCTCTAAAAGCTGGAATTGATGTACTTTGGATTGGTGCACGAACAACAGTCAATCCATTTGCTGTTCAAGAAATTGCGGATGCATTACAGGGAACGAAAATTCCTGTTCTAATTAAAAATCCTGTCAATCCTGATTTAGAATTATGGATCGGTGCTGTCGAGCGTTTTGAAAAAGCAGGAATCACTGATTTAGCTGCGATTCATAGAGGTTTTTCCATTTATAAACATCCCAAATATAGAAATGTACCAACTTGGGAAATAGCAATTGGATTGAGAGAACGATTACCAAATCTTCCTATTATTTGCGATCCAAGTCACATCACTGGAAATAGAAATTTATTGTTGGAAGTATCACAAAAAGCATTGGATTTAAATTTTGATGGATTGATGATTGAAACGCATCCAAATCCAGATAAAGCTTGGTCGGACGCAGCTCAACAAGTTACTCCCGATCAATTAAAATCAATCATTGATAATTTGATTTTACGTTCAAATGATATTAGTTCTTGCGATACAGATTTTCTGTCTGACATAAGAGAAAAAATAAACAATTTAGATGATCGTTTATTCGATTTATTTTCAGCTAGAATGGTTTTAAGTGAAGAAGTTGGTAAATTCAAACGTGAAAACAACATCATGATTCTTCAACAAGAACATTGGGCAAAAATAATCAATCATCGATTAGACAAATCAGATGATTACAAGCTTTCAAAAATGTTTATTCGCCAAATGATGGATGCAATGCATCAAGAATCGATTAGACATCAGACAAAAGTGATGAATTCGAAATAGGAAAAAGGAAAAAGGAAAAAAGAAAATAGACACTTAGAAATTAGATATTTAGACAATAGCATTAAAAGTTATTTCTTAATATCTTGAATCTTTCAGTCTTGATTCAAACAGAAAAAATGAATATTACAATTAAACCAGGAAAGAGAAAAGGGATTATTCAAATTCCCGCTTCAAAAAGTGATTCGCAACGTGCAATATTAGCTGCTGGATTGGCTAAAGGAGAAAGTTTTTTGAAAAATGTTGGCGATAGTCATGATGAATTGGCTATGCTAAAAACGATTGAATCTTTAGGAGCAACAATAGTTTCAAATAATGATAATTCATTGACAATAAAAGGTATTCAAAACTTTCCTGCTAATGCTGAAATTAATGTAGGTGAAAGTGGTTTAGGTTGTCGATTAATCACATCTGTTGCAGCAGCAAACAATGGAGAATATTCTATTATTGGTAAAGGCTCTATTTTAAAAAGACCTATGCCTTTTTTCGAAGAAGTTTTAACTCAAATTGGAGTCAAAGTTCAATCTACAAACGGCTATTTACCATTAAAAATAAAAGGCCCCGTAACTGGTGGTTCAGTTTCTTTCAAAGGAAGTGATAGCTCTCAATATTTATCTGGACTGTTAATGGGATTACCATTGACAAACGAAGATACATATGTAAATGTCCAAGACTTAAATAGTCTTCCATATGTCCAAATGACACTTCATACTTTGGAACAATTCGGAATTTTTATTCAGAATCAAAATTTTGAGAATTTCATCATCGGAGGAAAACAGAAATATATTTCATGTAATTATAACATTGAAAGTGACTGGAGCTCTGCAAGTTATTGGTTAGTTGCGTCAGCATTAGAGATGGATATTCAATTAACCGGATTGACCTTAGCTAGTTACCAAGCTGATAAAGCACTTTTAAAAGCATTTGAAGCCGCTAACTGTTCGATTGAATTCCATGAAAAAACATTCAATATCAATGGTGAAAATCGTAAGCCTTTTAAATTTGATGCTACAAATTGCCCGGATTTATTCCCTGCCTTGGTAACATTTGCTGCATTAACAGAAGGGAAATCTGAAATAAAAGGTGTCAATCGTTTAGAACATAAAGAAAGTAATCGTGGTGTTGTTTTAAAAGAAGAATTTGAAAAATTAGGAGTAAATATCGTGCTAGATGGAGATATTATGCATGTTTACGGAAAAACAACGATTGAAGGTGGTAAAACAAAATCTCACAATGATCATCGAATTGCAATGTGCTTAGCAATCGCTGCTTTTTTCGCAGAAGATAAAATTGAAATAGAAGAAGCAGAGGCTGTAAATAAAAGTTATCCTCATTTCTGGGAACATGTTGAAATTTTAGATTTTGAATGATGAATTTTGGACTTCGACTTCGCTCAGTCCGCAACCTCAATCAGTCCGCTAATATTTGAAAAACACATTACATGCTTGACTGATACCTATTTACTTTTGTCTACTGACTATTGACTAAAAGCTATTGACTAACGACTAAAAACTATTATATTTGTACTTATGATGAATGTAAAGGAAATAATGGCTCCGATTGAAACGGAAATGAGCGAATTTGAAGTTCGTTTTCGCGACAGCATGAAGTCTAAAGTTCCTTTATTAGACAAAATCACGCATTACATTATCAAGCGAAAAGGAAAACAAGTCAGACCTATGTTTTTGTTTTTAACGGCAAAAATGCTTGGAAACATAAATGACAATACCTATACGGCTGCTTCATTAGTGGAACTATTACATACTGCTTCGTTGGTTCACGATGATGTCGTTGATGATGCCAATGAACGCAGAGGCTTCTTTTCTGTAAATGCATTATGGAAAAATAAAATTGCTGTTTTAGTTGGTGATTTTATGTTATCTAGAGTGCTTTTGCTTTCGATTGAAAAAAATAACATTCGCCTTTTAGAAATCGTAGCGAGAGCTGTACGTGAAATGAGTGAAGGTGAATTATTACAAATTGAAAAAGCTAGAAATTTAGATATTACTGAAGAGGTTTATTTTGACGTCATTCGACAAAAAACAGCTTCTTTGATCGCTACAGTTTGTGAAGCTGCTGCATCATCAGTAGATAGAGAAGATCAGGCTGCAAATATGCGTCAATTTGGAGAATTGGTTGGTTTAGCTTTTCAAATCAAAGATGATATTTTTGATTATGGCGCTTCAGATAAAATAGGAAAACCAACTGGTTTAGATATTCGTGAACGCAAAATGACACTTCCATTAATTCACACACTTTCAGTTTGTGATAAACCTACAAAAAAAGAACTAATCAATATTATTAAAAACTACAATGAAGATCCTAAAAAAGTGAACATTGCTGTCAATTTAGTAATCCAAAATGGTGGAATTGATTACGC
>CANGHX010000114.1 GCA_947453715.1 Flavobacteriales bacterium
ATAATTGCGTCCGAATCAGCCGACAAACTCATTTTTCCATCTATAACTGTTGAGTCTAACCAAACTTTAGATTGACAACCATCAATTAATCTATCTTCTGTTTTCTTAGAGTCTTCAATTAATGGCAAGTCCTTTCCTAGTTCAATAATGTACTCATATTTTTGCATCCAATCCTCGAAAAGAGAAAAGTCATCAATGATTTCGTTTTGTTTTTCGTTTAATGTCATAATTATTTTAACATATTGATGCTTTTTTCAACGGCCTCAATGAATGTATCAATTTCTTCTTTTGTATTGTAGAAAGCAAAAGAAGCTCTGATAGTTCCTGGGATTTTATAGAAGTCCATTAATGGTTGTGTACAATGATGACCTGTTCTTACAGCAATACCTTGTTTATCTAATAGAGTTCCAATATCAAAAGGATGAATTCCATCAACTGTAAATGAAACCACACTTGTTTTCTTTTTTGCTTCTCCAATAATATTTACTCCTTCAAAAGTTGAAAGCATGTCTTGTGCATATTCCATTAAATCATGTTCATGCTTTTGGATTGCTTCAATGTCAAATTGAGATAAAAATTCAATTGCTTTACCAAGACAAATTACACCAGCAATGTGTGGCGTTCCAGCTTCAAATTTGAAAGGTAATTCGTTATATGTCGTTTTTTCAAAAGT
Source organism: Flavobacteriales bacterium (assembly GCA_947453715.1). Taxonomy (GTDB): domain Bacteria; phylum Bacteroidota; class Bacteroidia; order Flavobacteriales_D; family Crocinitomicaceae; genus CAIUKX01. The sequence goes on from CANGHX010000114.1 coordinate 674, forward strand.
AACTTTTGCAATCATATCTCCACCACCTTGGTATGGAGGCATTTTTTCTAAGATTGCTTCTTTTCCATAAAGTACACCAACTCCAGTTGGACCAAATACCTTATGGCTAGAAAAAGCAAAGAAATCACAATCGATATCTTTCACATCAATTTTCATGTGTTGGATACTTTGAGCGCCATCAATGAAGACTTTCGCTCCAACGGCATGTGCTTTTTGTGTAATTTCTTTAATAGGATTAATTGTTCCTAAAGTATTTGAAATGTGAGTAATAGAGACAAGTTTTGTTTTTGAATTTAATAAAGCTTCAAAATCAGCCATTATTAATTCTCCTTTTTTGTTAATTGGAGCAATTTTCAAAATACAACCTCTTCGTTCGCACATCATTTGCCATGGAACGATGTTTGAGTGATGTTCCATTGCTGAAATAATCACTTCATCTCCAGCGTTTAATAATTGTCCAAAAGAAAAAGCTACTAAATTGATGCTATCAGTTGTTCCTTTAGTAAAAATAATTTCTTCTGATTTATTAGCATTGATGTATTTTTGAATAATCTGACGAGCGTCTTCAAATCCAGTCGTTGCTTTTTGACTCATGTAATGAACACCTCGATGGATATTTGCATTATCTTTTGAATAATACATATTTATCGCATCCAAAACCATTTGAGGTTTTTGAGATGTCGCTCCGTTGTCAAAGTAAATTAAATTTTTACCATAAATTAAACGGCGAAGTGCTGGAAATTGCTCTCGAATTTCACGAACGTTGAAATGTTTTTTTTGTCCTTCCATAATCATCTAGTACAAAGATAACAATTCCCTTATTTATATTAATTCTAAACAGTTGTTTTTTTTCTGAAATATGCAATTAATTCTGGTTGACCATTGTTTCCTAAAATTGGGGATTGAATGGATTCAATAAATTCTAAGTTGTTTAATTTGCCTATTTTCTTAATGTTGTCGATAATAATTGGAAAAGCTTTATTGTTTTTTAAAGTTCCATCATGTTTTAAGAAATCTTTTTCTGCTTCGAAAGTTGGTTTTAAAAGTGCAATTACGAATCCATTTTCTTTCAGAAATCCATGGATAAAAGGAAATACTTTTTCCATTGCTAAGAAAGGTGCATTAATAACACAACCATCTAATTCATCTGTTACCGTCTTCTTTGTTATTTCTCGAATCGGTCCGCCTGTTAAATCAACTACTGATGAATTTTCTTGAATTTTTGTATGTAAAGCATTTTTAGAAGTATCAGTAGCAAAAACTTTTGATGCGTTTTGACTTAATAGAAATTCAGTAAAGCCTCCAGTTGAACATCCAACGTCTAAAAAGATTCCGTTCTCAATCTCAATTTTCCATTTGTTAAAAGCTTCTTCCAACTTTAAAGCATCCATAGAAACATAAGGAATTTCTTCAGCAACCAATTCGATTTTACAATCCAAAGGGAATTTTTTTCCACTTTTCTGAATTAATTTTCCATTTACTTTAACGCCAATTTCTTGGATTACTTGCTCGGCTCTTACTCTTGAACTTACTAAGTTTCTTTGAACTAATATCTTGTCTAAACGCTCTTCCATGGTGTAAAGGTAGGGGAAATTAGTTCATCATAGAAAAACAAAAGTAATAAAGATGTTGTTTTGAATCAAAATCATCAAATTTAGATTAATCATTATTTGTGTTAAGTAATAATTCTGTTAAATGCATCAATATAAAAAACCAAAAATCCATAAAGGTATTCGATTGTCAACACCTCCTTCTATCCCATCAATTGCTAGATAAGATTGAGGTACACCTCTTAGTTGTTTGTTTGTTTTGTTTGGTCCACCAACTTCAAATATGTATTGATTTTCAACCATGAAATCTCCATATTTTGGAGCTGTTATTGTGTATTTTACCTTAACTTGATTAAAGAAAAAAGTTTCTCTGATATTTCCTAAATTAGGTTCTTCAACAGCAAACATGTGTGACAAATTCGTGTTTTGAAGATATATTTTTTCTGGTTTTTGTAAAAAGCTAATTCCATCTGTAGAAGCATGTAACAATGAAATTAATTGTGCTTGATCGAGTATATCTAATAATTTCAAAATTGTATTTCTCGAAACATTTAATTTTTCGGCTAATTTACTGATGTTAGGTATGAATGGAACGGATTGACTGATTATGAAAAGTAGTTTCTTCATCACTCTCACTGTCGTATAATTTAATTCTTCAAAAGGAGCAATATCAGAATCTATAACCAAATTCGTGGCTTCTTGCAATTTTTGATGATAAACTCTTTTTCCTTCTTTATAAAAAGGATAATAACCATATTTCAAGTAATTATCAAACAATGATTTATAGGATATTTGATCTTTGAAATTTGTCGTAATTTCCCTATGTTTACTGACAATATCATTAATTGTTAAAGTTGGTAGTATTATTTTCTCTTCAAATGCAATAAATTCTCTAAAAGACAGGCCTGCAAGATGATAAACAACGGCTCTTCTAGACAAATCCTCCTGTCCTTTGTTAATCTTTAGTATTGATGACCCTGTAATAATAAATCGACTGTCACTATAGTCATCGTATAGATTTTTTAAATCTTTTGACCAATTAGCATATCTATGAATCTCGTCAATATAAAATGCTTTATACCCTAAACTATAAAGGATTTCTATTACTTCAATTAATCTTTTTTCTTCAAAATAATAATCATCCAAACTTATGTAAATGGATTTAAAAGTTTCCTTTTTGAGTTGTTGAAGTAAAAGTGTTGTTTTCCCAACACCACGATGACCTAATAATAAAATCATCCTTTGATTCCATTCGATTTCATCAGACAAGTATCTTACAAAAGTAGTAGATATATCTGCTTTTTTTCTTTCTGATTTCTGAATAAATCTTTCCATTTTGTTTTCTTTGATATACAAATATATAAATTGTTTTTTATAAACAACAATATTAATTTTTGTTTTATTCGAAATACAATAGTGGAAAATGCTTATTTGAGAATAAAATCCTTAATTCAAAATTCACATTAAATAATTATCTTTGTCGATTCATTAAATAAATGAGCGTGAGTACAGTTTACATAACAAGAAGAGAGACATTTAATGCTGCACATAAATTGTGGCAAGAAAAATGGTCAGAAGAGAAAAATATTGAGGTATTTGGGAGATGTAGTAATCACAATTGGCACGGACATAATTTTACGATTTATGTAACTGTGAAGGGTGCTCCGAATGAAGATACAGGTTTTGTAATTAACTTGAAAGATTTGAGTGATATTATCAAAGAATACGTTGTTGAGCCATTGGATCACAAAAACTTAAACTTAGACGTTCCATTTTTAAAAGGTTTGTTAGCTTCTACTGAAAACGTGGTTATTAAGATTTGGGAACAAATTTTAGAGCCTATTTCAAAAGCAGGTGGAGAGTTAGTGAAAATTAAATTGGTTGAAACTGAAAACAATTACGTTGAGTATTATGGTGGGAGAGAACCATTTTAAATTTATTTAACATTCAGATTAGAACAATCTCATTAGAATCTCGTATTTTTATTTAAAATAAATCCAACTAGTGGAAGACAAAATTTATAAATTAGAAACAACAGAAAAATTAGCAGCTCATTACCATGAAGTGTTAACTCAAATTGGCGAAGATCCGAATCGTGAAGGTTTATTAAAAACACCTGAGCGTATGGCGAAAGCAATGCAGTTTTTGACACATGGGTATGATTTGAATCCGGATGAAATTATGCAAAAAGCAATTTTTCATGAGGAATATTCAGAAATGGTGATTGTGAAAGATATTGAAGTGTATTCAATGTGTGAACACCATATGTTACCTTTCTTTGGAAAGGCGCATATCGCATATATTCCAGATGGAAAAATAGTTGGTTTGAGTAAGTTGCCTAGAATTGTAGATGCCTACTCAAGAAGATTACAAGTTCAAGAGCGTTTGACAATTGAAATTAGAGATTGTGTGCAAAGAACGTTAAATCCAAAAGGAGTTGCAGTTGTTATCGAATGTTCACATATGTGTATGGCAATGAGAGGTGTTCAAAAACAAAATTCTTCAACAACTACGAGCGCATTTACAGGGTTGTTTTTAAAAAATGATTCAACTAGAAAAGAATTTATTAATTTAGTTCAAGCAAAATTACATTAACTTAAAATTTAGAATTATGAACAATATTTTAGATCAAGAGCACGAAGGATTTACGAAAGAAATCTCTAGAGAGTTTTTTAGAAATGTATATTCTTATATGTTTGCAGCATTAGGTATATCTGGTTTATTAGCGTACGTATGTGGAACTCCAGAGTTTTTCCTAAAATACTTTATGACTTCTGAAGGTGGGATTTCACCATTATTTTACGTGTGTGCATTTGCGCCAGTAGGATTAGGCTTAATCATTCAAACAGCTTATCAAAGAATGTCTTTAGGTGCGCTTTTAGCATTGTTTATTGCTTATTCAGCATTAATGGGTGTGAGTTTAGGAGTAATCTTCTTAGTGTACTCAGGAGCAGCAATTGCTTCAACATTTTTTGTGACAGCTGGAGCTTTCGCAGGAATGGCTATTTTAGGTTATACAACTAAAACAGACTTAACTAAAATGGGAAGTTTGTTATATATGGCATTCATCGGGATTTTTATAGCTGGTATCGTGAATATTTTCATGAAAAGTGATATGATGGGATTCATTATAGCTGTTATTGGTGTATTTGTATTCACAGGTTTAACAGCATACTACATGCAACAATTGAAAAATGTTTCTAAAGACAGTTCATTGTCTGGAATCGATAGAAACAAATTAGCTTTAGTTGGTGGAATGCAATTGTATATTTTATTCGTAAATCTTTTCCTTTCTCTATTAAGATTATTAGGAAGCAGAGATTAATAGAAATATAAAATTTTGAAAAGCAACGATTTTTCGTTGCTTTTTTTTTGAAATGAGGATTAAGTTTAAAATATATTGTAACTTTATGTTTAATAAAAATATTTAAATGTTAGACAAAACTGAAGTAGTCTTAGTTGATCAAGACGACAATGTTATTGGTTCGATGGAAAAGTTAGAAGCTCACCAAAAAGGTTTACTTCATAGAGCTTTTTCAATTTTTGTCTTTAATTCTAATAATGAATTATTGATTCACAAACGAGCAATGGGAAAATACCATTCTGAAGGTTTATGGACGAATACGTGTTGTAGTCACCCAATGCCAGGTGAATCAATTATAGATGCAGCTCACAGAAGATTAAAAGAAGAAATGGGCTTTGATTGTGAAATGAAAAGCGCATTTTCTTTTATTTATAATGTAGCTCTTGAAAATGAATTAGTTGAACATGAATTAGATCATGTTGTAATTGGACGTTTTGATGGTCAACCGATTTTAAATCTAGAAGAAGCGTCTGAATTTAAATGGGAATCACTTGAGAAAATTATAGATGATATCAAATCACAACCAGAGGAGTTTACTTATTGGTTTAAAGTGATTTTAGAAAAACATATTGATCAATTATCAAAAGCTTTATAAAATGAAAGTTTGTAGAAGAGTATCTTTAAATGCAGCACATCGTTTATACAGACCTGATTGGTCAGATGAGAAAAATTTAGAAGTTTTTGGAAAATGTAGTAATCCGAATTTTCATGGACATAATTATACCATCGAAACGTGGTTAGATGGACCAATTGATCCTGAAACTGGATATGTAATTGATTTAAAGATTCTAAAAGATATTTTGTACAAAGAGATTTTACATCGTTTTGATCACCGTAATTTAAATTTAGATTGCAAAGAATTTGAAGGAATAATTCCAACAGCAGAAAATATTACAGTTGTTTTTTGGAATATATTACGAGAAAAAATCGATTCTAAATACGGTTTAACTGTTCGTATTTGGGAAACTGAAAATAATATTTTTGAATACTCCGGAAGATAGAATATAGTTTAAAGTTAACAGTTAAAAGATTATAGTTAATTCTAAGTATAAAGTTCTGTTCGATATTTCATTATTGATGAATGTTAAAAGCTTCCTGCTTTGAAGGAGGATTGAGGAGGATGACCGATACTAATGTTTAAAAGTATAATTCATTAATTATTAATTTGAAACTATCAACTAAATTAAAAAACATGGTTAGTATAAAATCAATCTTTTGGCATAGAAGAGATTTAAGAATAAATGACAATGCAGGTTTATTCAATGCGTTGAAAAATTGTGATTCAGTTCAGCCAATTTTTATTTTTGATTCAACGATTTTATCCCAATTACCAAATGATGATCAACGCGTCATTTTTATTCATCAATACATTGCAAAACTGAAGAAGTCGTATAATGATTTTGGAGCTGATTTATTAGTGTATTTTGGTAATCCAATTGATTTAATTCCACAAATTGTTTCAGATTTAAAAGCAGATAAAGTTTATACGAATAGAGACTATGAACCTTCAGCGTTTGAAAGAGATAAAATGATTTTTGAAATTCTAAGTGGAGTAGGAGTTGATTTTATTGGCAGTAAGGATCAAGTTATTTTTGAAAAAGCAGAAGTTGTCAAACAAGATGGATTGCCGTATACTGTTTTTACGCCTTATTCTAGAAAGTGGAAAGAAAAATTAAATGATTTTTATTTAAAGTCTTATCCATTAGAAAAATACCTTAACCATTTAAAGAAATCTGATAAGGTTTCTAATTTAATTTCGTTATCAGAACTTGGTTTTTTAGAGAATATTAAATTCCCTTTTCCTTCAGAAATTGTGAATTTAGATTTTGTAAAAGAATATCATCTAAATAGAGATTATCCTGCGTTAAATAAAACGACGCGTTTAAGTGTTCATTTACGCTTTGGAACGATCAGTATACGTGAATTAGCTAGAACAGTTAGAGAAATCAATGAGACGTATTTGAATGAGTTAATTTGGAGAGAGTTTTACCAAATGATATTGTATCATTTTCCAGAATCGGTTTCCAGATCTTTTAAAAAGCAATACGATAATGTTGTTTGGAAAAAAGATGAGGTAAAATTCAATGCCTGGTGCGAAGGTAAAACAGGTTATCCAATTGTTGATGCAGGAATGCGAGAGTTAAATGAAACAGGATTTATGCACAACAGAGTGCGTATGGTTGTTGCAAGTTTTCTAACGAAACATTTATCGATTGATTGGAGATGGGGAGAAGCTTATTTTGCTCAAAAATTAATGGATTACGAACAAGCAAGTAATATAGGTGGTTGGCAATGGGCAGCAAGTTCAGGTTGTGATGCAGTTCCATACTTTCGAATTTTTAATCCAACAAGTCAACAAGAGAAATTTGATAAGGATTTAAAGTATATCAAACAGTGGGTAAAAGAATTTGGAACATCAGCCTATCCTTCTCCAATTGTCGATCATAAAGAAGCAAGAGAATACACGTTGAATTTGTTTAAATCAGCATTGAACTAATTTCTCAATAATTTAATAAATAGTAAAGAAATGATTAAAAAAGGAGATAAAATAGTCGATTTTAAATTAAAAGATCAAAACGGAATTGAACGAACAAATACAGAATTTTTAGGAAAAAAATTAGTCTTGTTTTTTTACCCGAAAGATGAATCTTATGGTTGTACAAAAGAAGCGTGCGCCTTCAGAGATGCTTATGCTGACTTTAAAGATTATGATTGTGAAGTTATAGGAATTTCTCAAGGAGATGTGGATTCAAAATCAAGTTTTGTTCAGCGAAATAAATTGAATTTCATCTTGTTGGCAGATGAAGGCAATAATTTAAGAACAGCATTTGGTATTAAGCCAGATTTATTTGGTCTTGTACCGGGAAGAGTAACGTTTATTGTTGATATAGAAGGGATTGTTCAAGATGTTTTTAATTCTCAATTGAACTTTGCGAAACATGTTCAAAATGCGTTGGAGGTTATTAAAAAGATTTAATTAAAGTTTTCTTTGTAGATTCTCAATATCACCCTCCTAAATCCTTCCCGAAATAAAATCGGGACAAGCTCCTCAAGGAAGGGAATATATATTAAATAACAAAAGGTCAGACAAAATCTGACCTTTCTTATATATAAACGTTCCGTTCTATCCGAGTTAAATCGGGAAGGCGGTCCGAAAAAAGGAATCCGAAGATTCCTTGTAAAATTATTTCAAGTCTTAAAATCTTGAGTCTTTAAGTCTTGAATCAAAGAATTACATCATCCCTGGCATTCCACCTGGCATACCGCCCATTGCTGGACCGTTTTCCTCAGGAGCGTCAGCGATAACACATTCTGTTGTTAAAAGCATTGAAGCAATAGAAGCTGCATTTTCGATCGCAATACGAGTTACTTTAGTTGGATCAATTACACCAGCAGCATATAAGTTTTCGAAAACTTCAGTTCTAGCATTGAATCCGAAATCATCTTTTCCTTCACGAACTTTACGAACGATAACCGCACCTTCTTCACCTGCATTCGCGATGATTTGACGTAATGGTTCTTCAATCGCACGACGAATAATTGCAATACCTGTATTTTCGTCTTCGTTGATTCCTTTTAAGTTCTCTAAAGCATCGATACAACGAATCAAGGCAACACCACCACCAGGTATAATTCCTTCTTCAACTGCAGCTCTTGTTGCAGCTAAAGCATCGTCAACTCTATCTTTTTTCTCTTTCATCTCTACTTCTGTAGCAGCACCAACGTAAAGTACAGCAACACCACCAGCTAATTTAGCTAAACGTTCTTGTAATTTTTCACGATCGTAATCTGAAGTTGTAGATTCAATTTGAGCTCTAATTTGTCCAACTCTTGATTGGATATCTTCTTTCACACCTGAACCATTGATAATCGTAGTATTGTCTTTATCGATTTCAATTTTTTCAGCATGACCAAGCATGTCCATTGTTGCATTTTCCAAAGTAAATCCTCTTTCTTCAGAAATTACTTGTGCACCTGTTAAGATTGCTATGTCTTCTAACATTGCTTTTCTTCTGTCACCAAATCCTGGCGCTTTCACTGCAGCAATTTTCAAAGAACCTCTAATTCTGTTAACAACCAATGTAGCTAAAGCTTCACTATCAACATCTTCAGCAATGATTAATAATGCTTTTCCAGCTTGAACACAAGGCTCTAAGATTGGAAGCAATTCTTTCATGTTAGAGATTTTTTTCTCGTATATCAAAATGAAAGGGTTTTCCATTTCAACGATCATTTTCTCTGTATTTGTAACAAAGTATGGAGATAAATATCCACGATCAAATTGCATACCTTCAAC
>CANGHX010000115.1 GCA_947453715.1 Flavobacteriales bacterium
TGACGAACCTTAAAGGGAAACGTATTTTTATATTTATGCCAATTAATTGTTGTTGGATCAACTTCAACTTCGTTTTTGAAAACTTTTAAATTATTTCGTTTAAAATAAAATACATTGTTTTGTGCCGCCACCAACATTTCTTTATTTTTAATTGATTGTGGAACAGTCCAATAGGGAAACAATACAAAACGATTGATTTTAGCTTGTAACTCTGGTGTTCGCGTTTCTGTTTTTCCGACTATAATTCGATGCTGTTCCTTTATTGAATCTAGAGATAAAAAAAGCATATATTCAGGAATGTTAATTCGAATACTTCGACCAGAATAATCAGTTTTTTTACGCCACTTATCCAACGTCAAAACGGTGCGAAGAATTTTATTGTAAGTACTCTCATTCAAAGCTTTACGTGTGTATAAACCAACCTTTCCGTCAGCGTCTAAGCCATTATGAATTTGGAATTTCTTTAAGGCATTTACGATTTCTATAGAGTCAACAGTTTCACTTTTTATGAATCCCTTTGAAATCAACGCTTCTTTCAGTTTAATTTGGCAGTTAATAGTATCAGATTTCAATGTTGGAACATCAAATGTTGTAGTATCAATTTTCTCTTGTTGACAAAAGTCATACAGATTATTTGCAAGTTTTAAATAATTCGAATCCTTTGGTCCCCAGTTGATTATTTGATGAGAAATTTCATTTTCATTTGAACTTCTGAAATTTATTCTAGTTATAAAATCAACTATTTCAGGGAAAGTTGAAACTCTGATTGCTAAGGTGTCTTTTTCAAATATTCCATTCGATAAATCTTCGGAAAGAAGGGCTAATTTACTAGTGATCATCAATTCCTTTTGAAGGAAGTTCGCTTTTCCCCAATTAAAATGAGAGTAACGTTGATCTGGAATACTAAATTGAAGTGTATTTTTTATTAATTCTTCAAGTAATTTTCCTTCTTTAGTTAAACAACTATCGTTGATCCAAAAAGGCTGATAATTTCTTGTAGAATAAAGTGAATTTAAAAATGTAACATTTTCATCGTGAATCCCTATCGAATCAATGTAATCAGGAGCTAATGAAAGTTTAATTTTTTCATTAATTGGAAGCTTCTTATTTACTTCAGCTAAAGGATCAACTGAATTATTTTTACATGAAATGAGTATAAAAAGTAGTAGAGAAAAATATATTAATCTTTTCATAAAATGAAATCAGTTTGTTTTCGTTATTTTCGTACTCACATTGAGTAAAAATAAACAAATTTTTCTAGAATGACTTTTTCATTATTAACTATTATTTTGATTGTTACAGTTATTGTCTCGCTTCGAGCGATGAATGATAACAATCTGAAAGAGAAGATGATGTTTATTCCATATTTGTGTAAGCACGAAAATCAATCGTATCGTATTTTTAGTCATATTTTAATTCATGCAGATATTCCGCATTTACTTTTTAATATGATGTCTTTCTATTTTTTAGGTCAAATTTTAGAAATGGAATTAATTTCAAAATATGGTTTTTTTCAAGGTGAACTTCACTTTTTAATAATCTATTTATTGGGAGCGATGTTTGCCACAATTATTCCATTTGCAAGACATCATGATCATTCTCATTATAGATCTTTAGGTGCTTCTGGAGCCGTTTCTGCAATTATTTTTGCATTTATTCTTTGGAATCCAACTGTAGAATTATCATTGATGTTTTTACCTATTCCAATTCCAGCTTATCTTTTTGGAGCACTTTATTTGGGATTTGAATATTACATGGACAAAAAAGGAAATACAGGTATCGCTCATGATGCCCATTTAGGTGGTGCAATTTTTGGTGTACTTTACATTTTAATTATTAATATTGAAAAAGGAAAAGATTTACTGAATCTATTTTTCTAGAAATTATGGCACAATTATACGTTAATTCAAACGGAACAATCATTGCAAATGATGGTCCAACAATACAAGCAGGGAATAGAGGTCACTTGTATGGAGATGGTGTTTTCGAAAGTATTCGAATCATGAATGGAAGACCATTAAACATGGACAACCACATCAAACGATTAATTGAGGGAGCAAAAGCTATAAAAATCAGACCATCTGTATTTTTTACGACTGAATTTTTTGAAGAGAAAGTCCAAGAATTGATAAATAAATCTGAAATAAAAGAAGGTGGAAGATGTCGTATCTCCTTAGACAGAATGATGGGAGGTACTTACTCTCCAACTTCTAATGAAGCTGTTTATTTTATTGAAGTTTATTCATATGAATTTAATGACTTTGATTTAAATTCTAAAGGTTTAGAAATTGATTTATATACTGATTTAAAAAAATACAAGAACAGCTTGTCAAACTATAAAACCAAAAATGGTTTATTATACGTAATGGCTGGTGTAAATGCAACTGAACGAAAATTAGATGATGTTCTTATTGGAAATGAAAAAGGCGCTATTCTTGAAAGTTCTAGTTGTAATTTATTCGTTGTTAGCAATGGAGTTCTATATACTCCCGGTTTAGATGAAGGTTGTATTGCAGGAACTATGCGTATGCAAATCATCAATTTAGCTGTTTCTCACGGAATCAAAGTATATGAATGTACAATCTTTCCTCAAAATATTATTGCTGCTGATGAAATCTTTTTGACAAACGCAGTAAGAGGAATAACTTGGGTAAGCGGCTATAGAACAAAACGTTATTTCAATAATACTTCTAGAAAATTAGTTGCTTATTTGAATGATTATTGGGAGAATCAGTTAGGTGAGTAACTTCGACTCCGCTCAGTTTACTCGACTCCGCTTAGTCAACATGATAGCTCTTAATCCTATTGGGTTGCGAATGGTAACATATAGTTCCTTGTAAAGAAGTTGAAATTTTCTTTCTAATTTACAATAAAATAAAATCAGATTAAAATCTAAAAATGAAAACATTTAAAGAACTTGGTGTAAAGGATCAATTTATCAAAGCGTTAGACGATATGAAAATCACTCGTCCTACGGAAATACAAGAAAAATCGATTCCGTTTTTATTAGATCAAGGGACAGATTTTATTGGTCAAGCAAATACTGGAACTGGTAAAACGGCTGCATTTGGTTTACCGTTATTGCAACGAATTATTCCTGAAGAAAAGAAAATTCAAGCATTGGTTTTATCTCCTACAAGAGAATTAGGTCAACAGATTGCAAAACAATTGTTTAAATACACAAAATTTTCAACTGATAAGATTTTTATTGAAGCTGTTTATGGTGGAGAAAAAATTGAAGAACAAATCTTTAAACTTTCAAGACCAACGCATATTGTTGTAGCAACACCTGGACGTTTAATTGATTTATTAGATCGCAAAGCCATAGATTTAAGCTACGTTGAGACCATTGTTTTAGATGAAGCTGATGAAATGCTAAGTATGGGATTCAAAGATGAATTGGATGCTATTTTAAAATATACGATTGGAAGTAGAAACACATGGTTGTTTTCAGCTACAATGCCTGATACTTTGCAAAACATTATTGGGAAGTACATGTCAGTGGATGCTCCAAGTGTCGCTGTAAGCAAAAGAAATCAAGTCAACAATCAGATTGAACATCAGTTTGTTACATGTGATGAAAATTTCAAATTTCAAACTTTAGTGCAGTTTTTAGCTGTTCAAGGTGGAGCAAGCGGAATTATTTTTTGCAGAACGAAAGCTGGTTGTCAGAAATTAGTTGATCAACTAAAAACAAAGAAATTTGTGGCTGATGCAATTCATGGAGATTTACAGCAACGCGAACGTGAAAAAGCGATGCGTGCTTTCAAAAATCATAAAATTCAATTATTGATCACAACTGATGTCTCTGCAAGAGGTATCGATGTAGACGATTTGTCGTTTGTCGTTCATTATGATTTACCAGAGAAAATGGAGAATTACACACACCGTTCTGGAAGAACTGCTAGAGCAGGGAAGAAGGGTGTTTCATTAAGTATCGTAGGAAACAAAGAAATCAGAAAAATTCGTCAAATTGAAGAATCTTTGCATGTGAAATTTAAGCGAATTGTTGCTAAGTAGTATTTGAATTGAAAAAATCCTTAATTTAGAATCATGAAATTCAAAAAGTGGATCGTTTATTCGTTGCTTTTAAGTTTTTTCGTTCTATTGACACCCAGAACGATTTGGCATGATTGTGGCCAAGATTCTCATTCGCATATTTCAAAAAATCATCCTGTAAAACACGATTTAAAATTCAAAAGTAAATGTTACGCTTGTGATTTTTCAATCGATTTTATGGAAATTAACCAATTTGAATTTTATCATTTTAAACCACAACCAATTGCTTTAAATCAGATTCAATTTGAGTCATTTAAACAATCTATTCGCTTTCGATCATTTAGTCATCGAGGACCTCCAATTTCTATAATATAATTGTTGCTTAAGTATTTCTGTGCTTTTCAATCTTGAAAGTCAATTAATTTTCAAGGTTTTATTAACTCTTATTTATAGAAAATGAAATATTTAATTTTGTCTCTTTTTGGGACATTTGGAATTATTGCATATAGTCAAAATACAAATTGCAATTTAAAAATAACTTGTACTATTTTAGATTCTGAAAGGAATAACTTTATTCCTTTTGTTCGATATGAATTTAATAATCAATCAAATTACACTGATTCTCTTGGCGTTTTTATTATTCCTAATTCATGTCGAGGAGAAAATCAAATTACCGTTTTTCATAACGAGAATGAAAAACCTAAAATCTATCATTTTAATTTTCAAAATGATACTACTTTATTTCTGAAAATAGAATCTTGTTTTCATGAAGTTGGTGAAATTAAAATTGAAGGTCATATTATTAGAAGTCAAGAGGTTGAATCATTGCAAAAAAGTGTTTTAACAAGTGCTGACTTGGATAAATTGAGAGGAACATCTTTAGGAGAATCTTTAAAAAAAATAGCAGGAGTAAATGCTGTTCAAACTGGTCCATCTATCTCAAAACCAATGATTCATGGATTGTATGGAAATAGGGTTTTGATATTGAATAATGGAATTCGATTAGAGGGACAAAACTGGGGTTCTGATCACGCTCCTGAAATCGATCCATTTATAGCTTCGAAATTGAGTGTAATTAAAGGAGCAAGTAGTATTCGATATGGACTTGAAGCAATTGCAGGTGTAGTTTTAGTAGAGACAAAAGAAATGCCTAAATCAAAGGGTGTGAATGGTGAAATAAACCTTGTTGGAATGTCAAACGGACAAGCCGGCGCATTATCTAGCTATATCGAAGGAGCATTTGGGCCAAAATTGAAAGGTTTAAGTTGGAGATTACAAGGAACAACACGTCAAAATGGTTCATACAAAACCCCAACTTACTATTTAACGAATACTGCTTCAAATGAATCAAATTATTCATCAACAATTGATTACATTTCAAAAAAAATTAAAACCAATTTATATTACAGCAGTTTTAATTCTGAAATTGGGATATATGCTGGAGCGAATGTTGAAACTTTAAATGATTTAATTCAGCTATTTGAAAGTAAAAATCCAACAGTAAAGTCTGAATTTTCCAGAAAAGTAAATCGAGGTTATCAAGAAATTCACCACAGACTTTTAAAATCTAAATCGGAATATAATACTTCAAGAATTGGGAAATTTATATATACCTTTTCGTTACAAGAAAATAGACGATCAGAATTTGAGGGAGGCATTCCTGATTCATTAGCATCGTCTAAACCTGATGCTTTTTTTCATCTTAAGACGCATGTTTCTGAGTTGATTTGGGAACATAAAACAATTCATCATTTTTCAGGATGCGTTGGGATAAATGTAATGAACCAACAAAATTCATTTTCGGGACTAGAAGAAACAGCCTTAATACCAAACTACACTAATCTAAACGGTGGATTTTTTTGGATGGAAAAATTACATGTAAAAAACGTAGTGTTCGAAGGCGGTATTCGATATGATTTAAAACAAATGAAACGCTATTTTACTTCAAATTCAAACTATCAACTATTTACATGGCGAAACCCAAGTGCTTCATTGGGTGCGATTTATCAGTTTAATAAATCAACTAATCTTCACTTTGCTTACAGTTTAGGTTGGAGGCCTCCTTCACCAATTGAAATGTATGCAAATGGAATTCATCAAAGTGCTGCATCATTTGAACTAGGAGATTCAACTTTACGTGCAGAAAAATCAAACAATTTTCAATTATATTTTAATCATTCTAGTAATAAAATGGCATTTGAGATAGGCGGATATTACAATCAAATGAATCATTTTATTTATTTAAATCCCTCGAATAAAGTAAAGATGACTGAATTTGGAGCGTTTCCAGTTTTTAATTACAAGCAAGCAAATGTTTATATTACAGGTGTTGATGCAAGTATAAAATATAATATCGCAAGATTTTTAGAATTTAATTCTAAAACCAGTTTCATTTATGCATACAATCAAACAATTAATGATTATTTAATTAATATTCCCGCTAATCGTTTTGATAATTCAATTCAATTTAATAAAGATAAAATTGGTAGACTGAATCATTCTTATTTTCAATTTGGAACTCTTTTCGTTTCAAAACAAAGAAATATACCAAAGAATGTCGATTATGTTGATTCACCTTCAGCTTATTTCTTAATTAATTTGGAATCTGGATTTGGATTTAATATTAAAAATCAACAAGTGAAAATTAGTATGAGTATCAATAATTTAACAAATACTAAATATCGTGATTATTTAAATCGCTTTCGCTATTACAGCAATGAAATTGGAAGGAATTTTATAGTGCGAATAAAAATTCCAATCAATCAACAACTGCAACCAAATACTTAGAAATCTTCCAAAATTCAGTAGGATTTTTAATGGTAAGTTTCGTTGAGTTTCCGTTTGGAATCAATTCATAAGATGAGATAGGGTGGTTGGTAATTAATTTTACGGATTGCCCTTCTATCATTAATTCTGTTTTGCTTAAACGATTGATTTCTGTGAAGTATTTTTCATTAAATGCATCTGATAAATAGATTTTTTTACCAATTCCTAATACGCCATTTTTCTTTTGAAGTACGTGATTGTCAATCAATTCTTTTTCTGTTCCGTAAGTGTAAAAAACACGATTTAACTCATTTTCCAATTCTTCTGCAATGGATGTTTTCTTCAGATATTCATCAAATAACTGAGAATATTGCTTATCCATTTGCATCAATTGATCTTCTAATGCAACTAATTGATTGTCTTTTTCTTGAATCTCTAAAGCAAGACGTTCAATCATACTGTTTAACTCATTGATTTTAATATTGCTATCAAATACTTTTTTACTCAATAAATTGATTTTTCGTGTGTTTATTTCTCGTAATGACTGAATGTATTTGATCTGTTCGATGATCCAATTCTTATCTTCAGAAGTTAATTTTTCGCCATCTGCTAAGGTTTTGATTTCGTTCTTTTTTAACTCAATCGTTGCTAAATTCGCTTGAACTTCATCAAAAAACTTTAATGATTCATCGATGATTAAATCCTTTTGTTGTTCATCGAATTTAATCTGTTTAATCTGACTTTCTAATTCGGAAATACGCTCAGTATCTTTTGGGTTTGATTTCGTTGGAGCTTCCTGACAGGCAACAAATAAAGAAAGTAAAAAAGTATAAACGATTATTTTTTTCATAATGAACGTATTTTAATCAAATTTAACTCAATTCTTTCTATGCAAATTTTATCTTTGGGAAAAATTTTCAATTCAATATGTTTAAATCTTTTTTATCGATTGCTTTCGTAGCTAGTTTGAGTCTTTCTTTCGCTCAAAACGTAAATTATAAGTTAAGAATGTCTAAGCCTCAATCTCATTATTATGAAGTAGAAATGGTGGTTTCTGACAACAAAGAAGCTCAATTAGAATTAAAACTACCAGTTTGGGCTCCAGGTTCTTATTTGGTGCGTGAATTTTCTAAAAACTTAAATTTAGTAAAAGCTTATAATGAAGCTGGAATTGAATTAAAGGTTGACAAAAAAGAAAAAAACAAATGGATTGTCAATACCAATAAAGCTAAAAAACTAACGGTTAAATATGAAGTGTATGCGTTTGAACTTTCTGTAAGAACAAGCTTTTTAGATTTAACTCATGGATTTGTAAGTGGACCTGGAGTTTTTATGTATGTTGAATCAGCTAAAAAAAACAAAGGAACGTTAGAAGTCTTTCCTTATAAAGATTTTAAAGTAATTACTACAGCTTTAGTGAAAGCGAATGAAAGTATTTCAAAAGATGGATCAACGCTTTATCAATTTGACAATTACGATCAATTATTAGATTGTCCGATTGAAATTGGAAACCAAGTCGTATTTGATTTTAAAGCTGCTGGAACGGTTCATACCGTTGGGATTTTCGGAATAGGAAATTTTGATATTGAATTATTGAAAAAAGACATGGCGAAGATTTGTGAAACTGCAACAGCTGTTTTTGGTTCAAATCCGAATAAAAATTACACATTCATTATTCATAATGTAACTGACGGACAAGGTGGTTTAGAGCATGTGAATAACACAACTTTAAGTGTCAATCGTTGGACTTATCAAGGAGCTGAATACAATGGATTCTTGTCTTTGGTTGCGCATGAATATTTTCATTTATGGAATGTAAAACGTATTCGTCCAATTGAATTAGGGCCATTTGATTATGATAAAGAAAGTTACACGACTTTGTTATGGGTGATGGAAGGATTTACTTCTTACTACGATGAATTATTGTTGTTGAGAGCTGGATATTACTCTGAAGAAACATTTTTAGCGAAAATGCTAGGGAATATTAATTATGTTGAAGGTTCTGTTGGTTCGAGAGTTCAACCATTGGCACATTCTAGTTTTGATGCTTGGGTAAAAGGATATCGTCCAAATGAAAATAGCTCAAATACAGGTATGACGTATTATTCTAGAGGCGCTATTATTGCTTCTTTGTTGGATGCTATGATCATTGAGAAATACAAAGGTCAAAAATGTTTGGATCATTTCTTACAAGTTTTATTGGAGAAATATTACAAAAAATTAAACAGAGGTTTTTCAGATGTAGAATTTAAGAAAGAGTTAGAAAACTTTTTAGATACAGATTTAACTGATTTTTTCAATAAATACATCAATGGAACAGAAATTCCAAATTACAACGAAATTTATTCAAAAGTAGGCGTAAAGGCTGAATATACAGGAACTTCAATTCCATCATTTGGTGCGAATTTATCTCAAAGTGGAAGTCAATTAAACGTGAAATCGGTTCGTTCGGGTTCTGCTGCTGAAAGTGCAGGTTTAAGTGCGAATGATGAAATTATCGGTTGCAATGGTTTCAGAGTAAATCAATCTTCATTTGAAGTGATGATTGCCTCTTTCAAAACAGATAAAGAGTTTAAAATTTTAATTTCAAGAGATTTAAACTTATATGAATTAACAGTGAAATTAGCTTACTATGAGCGCCCTCAATTCAGATTATCATTTATCAATGATGAGAAAATAAATGTATTGAAAAATTACATGTTTAGAAAAAATTAATAATCAAATTAGTAAATAAGTTATGAAAAGTGTTTTTGATCAAAACGATGTAAACGAAATCATCGAACGTATTAACAAATTGACTCCAGAAACTCAACCTTTATGGGGGAAAATGAGTGTTGGACAAATGTTAGCGCATTGCAGTGTGGCATATGAATTTGTCTACACAAACAAACACCCAAAGCCTTCTTTCTTCATGGGTTTAATTTTAAAAATGTTCGTTAAGAAAATTGTTACAGGTACAAAGGAATACAAGAAAAACAGCCAAACTGCGCCTGCGTTTGTGATTACAGACAAAAAAGATTTTGAATTCGAAAAACAACAATTGATTGATTATATCAACCAAACGTTAGAATTAGGAAAAGCTCACTTTGACGGAAAAGTATCATTATCA
>CANGHX010000116.1 GCA_947453715.1 Flavobacteriales bacterium
AATTTTTAAATAGCGTGAGATTCCCAAATAGATCTAACATAAGTAGATTCTGTTAATAGGATAAAAATCAAATAAACAATAAAAATAATGTAAGGAACTAAAATCACATACTTTAAAGCTTTTTTCTCATCACCTAAGTGCATGAATGATAATACAATGTATCCAGCTTTTAATAAAGTTAATCCTATGAATATCCACTTTACAATAGACCAATATGGACTATCTTGATGAATATTAGCACCGCAAAAAACTTCAAAAACTGTAATAGCTGTTAAAATAGCTGTTACTTTCCAAATTTTCTTACGAAGTACTACTCCTTCTTCTTCGCTATGGTGAGTATCTAATGAGTACTCATAAATATCGTCTCTTTCCATGATTGTTTCTTTTTAATAATTATACAAGGTAGAAGAATGTGAAAACGAAAACCCAAACTAAATCGACAAAGTGCCAATATAAACCTGTTTTTTCAACCATTTCGTAATGACCTCTTTTGTGATATAAACCTCTCAATACACCAATTAAAATAATAATATTGATACAAACTCCTGAAAATACGTGGAAACCGTGGAAACCAGTAATAAAGAAGAAGAATTGAGCGTATTGTTGAGTACCGTATTCGTTTTCTTTCAAGTTAGCACCATAAATTACTTTATGAGCTTCTCCTGAATTAATTGAAGCATAATATTGCTTAGAAGCATCTGCACCTTTAATACGATCATTTAATTTATATTTTGAACCTTTTACTTTAATAATTAAAGTCATGTCTTTGTCCGCAGCTTTGTTCACTTTAGCAATAGAACCATCATGTAAAGTAATCATTCCGTTTTCAACATGACCAGCAACAACAGCATGTTGGTATTGGTGACGTAAATCTTCCGTAATAACTTCTCCTTTTTTATGGTGTTTACCAGCTTCAGTTACAGTAAAGTTTTGAAGTGCGCCAAATTCACCATGAACAATTGCTTGAGATCCATCAGCTAATTCAACTTTTCCAAATTCAGAACCATGAATAAAGTGAGACCATTCCCATGCTTGAGAACCAACGAAGAAAAAACCACCAATGATAGTAGCAATCATCCATTTGATAACTCCTTTTTTGTCCATTCTATGTCCAGCCTCAACAGCTAATACCATCGTTACAGAAGAAACGATCAAAATGAACGTCATTAATGCAACATATAATAATGGATATCCATGACCTAAGAAAGGCATAGAATTAAATGTTTCTTCACCAATTGGCCATGCATCTAGCGTGTTGAATCTAGTAAAACCGTAAGCAATTAGTAACCCTCCAAACGTCAAAGCATCTGACACAAGGAAGAACCACATCATCAATTTCCCATAACTCGTACTAAAAGGAGAAACTTTCCCTCCCCATAATGTTGCCGAATCAATTTCTTTTGTAGCGTGTCCTGACATTGTTATAAATATTTTGTGCAAGTTTAATGAATAAAATTTAAAATTTAGTAAATCTTTGTTGAAAAATAATCAATTTAATTTAATAAAATCATTCTTCTAAAGGATTATACTAGTTTTTATTTATTGATTTTATTAACAAATCAAGCTTATTTTTAATGAATATAAATAAGGAAAACCAATAAATAAATCCAAAGTAAACCTAAGAAATGCCAAAAAATAGCACCAACCCTTAAGTTCAATGTATCTTGAGAATTGAATTTACCTCTTAACGTTAATACTGTCATTTTACCAGTATACATCAATGTGAAAATAATATGCAATAAATGTAAAACGGTAATAATATATAAATAAGAAGTAGCTGTATCAGCTGTTTCCATCACTTTTATTTGGTAATATTTAGACAAAACTCTTCCTTTATAATAAAGTTCTCTGTTCTTATAATCTAATTCTTTTCCTTTGTAATAGATATGGAAATCTTTACCAATTTCTCCTTTCACAAAGAAATCACCTCTTGAATCACCAATATTTACAGCTAAAGTCTGTAAACGATATAAATCAACAAATTGTAATTCTTTTCCATCAACTGTTGTCAATTTACCATTAATTAGAGCTAAAGGCTGTTGTTTAAAATATAGAATGAAATCTTTACCATAATTAGAGATAGCAAGATTTTTACCTCTTTCATATCCTTCAAATTGCGCCATGAAATTTTGCAATTCAGAAAATTGTGAAGCTGACATTTTATGTCCACTTACATAATAATCATTGCAATTCACATCTACGAATTGACCTTTATATTTTACTTCGAAGTAATCTCCATATCTTCCTTCTGTAACAATAATGTGGTTATTTACAGCATGAATTCCTTGTTCAGATAATTGATTATACCCTTTGAATTGAAAATAAACAAAAGATAAACCTAACAGAAATGAAGTCACAACAAAAATCTTTGCCATTTTCAAATTGTCTTTTTTAGCATACTTAATTCCAACATGAACAAATAAACTACTCAAAATAATCACGGCTGTACTTATCCAAAATGCTGGCGGCATTGTATATTTCAACCAAAAAGTATCGCCCATTGATACAATGTATCCTGAAGATAATCCTGCAAACACCATAAAAACACTGAACATCAAAAGATAAATCAGGTTTTTTCTCATTTTCTCTTTTACCTCTGGAGAAAGTTCATTATCAAATTCTTGTTTCATTTTACGAGTTTGTCAATGTATTCAGCAATTTCATATGTATTACGATCAAACACATACAAAAACTGCATGATTGGTAAATATATAAATGATGCAAACATCAATCTTTTTGCATCTTTATCTTCTAAAGAAATTAATAATTTATAGGATTGAAGGAAGAAAAGTGTTCCCATTACAACTCCAACATAAAGTGTAATATCGCTTGTCCAATTCAACAACCAAGGCAATAAACTAAAAGGAATTAATAGCAATGAATAAATCGCAATTTGATACGCAGAGTTTTTTGACTTTCCATGTTTAGAAGGTAACAACGAAAAACCACCTGCTTTGTAATCATCGTAAACAACCCATGCAATCGCCCAAAAATGAGGGAATTGCCAGATAAACTGCACAAAGAACAAAACACCAGGTAAATAACCAAATTTTCCTGTAGCCGCAACAGCTCCTAACATTGGTGGAATAGCACCTGGAAACGCTCCGACAAATACTGCCCATGAAGTGATTCGCTTTAAAGGTGTGTACATAAAAACATACATGATGTAAGCAAACAACCCTAAAACAGCAGATGGTAAATTAATTAAGTACAGCATATATGTACCTACTAGTAAACAAATAATCACAACTGCAACGGCTTCATTTACTGACATATTATCTTGAGGAAGCGGTCTGTTTTCAGTTCGCTTCATCAATTTATCTAATTCTTTTTCCCAAATTTGATTTGAACCATTTGAAGCTGCCGTTACCAATAACCCACCTACTAAAAGTAAAATTATTTCTTTCGTATCATTTCCATTTGCAAATAAATATCCTGACAAAGCTGAAAGAATAACTAATGCAGATAAACGAAATTTTGTAAAAACAATATACGTCTTAATTTTTGCTCCGATTGACATATTTTACTAACCGTATTGAAATTTTGGATACAAATGTAAGCAATATTCATCCTGAATGATTTTTTTAAGGTTATAATTTTATCCTTTCAAAAGAAAATTTAATTATTGTTAGACCAATTGAATTTATTGCATCTAGAATAAGTAATTTTGAGGTGTTAAATTTTATCAAAATGAAAGCTAAAAAAGCATCTGAAACTTTATCTGTGACAACGAAAGTTGTTTTACCTAATGACACAAACACTTTAGGAAATTTATTTGGTGGTCAACTACTAGCTTGGATGGATGTCATCGCAAGTGTTTCTGCTCATAGACATTGCAGAAGAGTTGTAGTTACAGCTTCAGTAAACAACGTTTCTTTTCAAGAACCTATTGCTCATTCAGCAATCGTAACTTTGGAAGCTAAAGTTTCTCGCGCATTTAACTCTTCAATGGAAGTTTTTGTTGATGTTTTTGTAGAAGATCAAGTTACAGGTAATAAACGTAAATCTAATGAAGCGATTTATACGTTTGTTGCTGTTGATCAACATGGTGGACCAATTCAAGTTCCTGAATTAATACCTGAAACTGAGGAAGAAAAATCTAGATACGAAGGTGCATTAAGAAGAAAACAATTGAGTTTGATTTTGGCTGGTAAGATGAATCCTCAAGATGCAACTGAATTGAAAGCACTTTTTATTTGATTGGCCTTCGACTCCGCTCAGTCCGCAGATAAGATCCCGCTCAGTTTACATCGACGCAAACTGAGCGGAGCCTTTGTAGTCTCAGCGGAGCCGAAGACTACATTGCCTCAGCAACCACTTCTTTAACCTCTGGAATATGTTGTTTTAGAAGGTTTTCAATACCTCCTTTTAAAGTTGCAGTTGAAGAAGGGCAACCTGAACAAGCACCTCTCATCACAACTGTTACAACGCCATCTTCGTAACTTCTGAAATCGATAGCTCCACCATCATTTTCTACAGCTGGACGAACATATTCATCTAATAAAGCAACAATCGCTTCATCAAATTCACTTGGTTCGTACACTTTCTTTGGTTGATTATCCTCTTGTTTTACCTCAACTGGTTTTGGAGCTGGCATCATTACTAAAACATCTTTTCCAAAAGAAAGATATTCTTTCACAAATTCACGTAATTCCATTTGAACAAAATCCCAAGAAATATCTTCCGATTTTGTAATGGTAACAAAGTTAGCCGCGATAAAAACTCCTTTTACAAAAGGAAAATTAAATAATTCTTCAGCTAAAGGTGAAAATCCTTTTGCTTCTGCTCTTGATGTAAATTCTACTGAATCACCTGTAATCAATAAATATTTGTTAGCCACAAACTTCATCGTATTCGGATTCGGTGTCATTTCTGCATATACTGTAACTGGAACGTTCATTGTTTTTGATTTTTACACAAAATTAACTTAAAGATTGATTGAAAATTAATTTTTTATCATAAAAAATGGTAAGTTTGATAAATTCAATTTGTAAATGAAAAAATTCGCACTTATTGCTTTTTCAATATTCTACTTGACAATAATATCAGGTGTGAATTTGAACATGCATTATTGTAGCGGAAAATTAATCAGCATATCAATTGCTCAAACTTCAAACGAAATTGGATGTTGCGGTGTTAAAAAAAGCTCTAAAGGTTGTTGTCACGATCAATCAACATTTATTAAGTTAAAAGAAAAACATGTTCAATCATCAGACTTAAAAATGTCTGTTAATATAATTAGTTCAGTTTTAATTACTTCAGAATTTAATGTTTTAATTAATGAAGTAACTTCAAAATCTGAAATCACTACTAATTATCATGCCCCTCCGCCAAATTACAAGATTCCTCTTTTTATAAAAAATCGCGTTTTAATTATTTGATTCAATATTATTTATAGACTATTCTAATGGTCATTTTAACTATTGTGCATTAAGCACAACGTTTGTAAAACATTAAATAATATTATCATGAAAAAAATAACACATATATTCAGCATATTAGGCCTAACGCTTATTTCATTAAATTCTTGTTCAACAACTGAAACAAAAGAAAAAATACCTGCAACTAAAACAGTTGTAGAAAACGGTATCGCAACGTCAACTTTTAAAGTTTGGGGAAATTGCGATATGTGCAAAGAAACGATTGAAAATTCATTAAAAGTTGAAGGGGTTCAAAAAGCTGATTGGAATTCAGATACAAAAATTATGGAGATTAGTTACGATGCTTCAAAAATCACTCTTGACCAAATTGAAAAAAATATTGCACGTGTTGGTTACGATAATGTAAAATACAAAGGTGATGAGGAAGCTTATTCTTTATTGCATGAATGTTGTCAATACGATAGAAAATAAAATGAAAATTAAACTTTTCATACTACTATGCTTAATGTCTTTTTCTCTGTTTTCACAGTTGAAAGGAACCGTTAATGGAACCAATCAACAGAAAAAAGAAGTTTTAATTGGAGCTAGTGTTCAATTAATTCATTCTAAAATTGGGACATTTACAGATGCAAATGGCTTGTTCGAATTGATTTTACCTAAAGAATTACCTGACACTTTGATAATTAAAATGATCGGTTATCACAATGATACATTAATTGTCACAAAAGATGACCGATTCAAATCTATCAATTTCTTATTGTATACGGATGAAATACTTGAAGAAGTAGTTATTGCAATTCGAAAAGAAAGTCACAGCGTTGGCAAATTAAAAATCTTAGAAGTTGAAGAAATAGGATCTGGTGAACTTCGGAAAGCAGCGTGTTGTAATCTATCTGAATCGTTTGAAACAAATGCTTCTGTTGATGTGAATATGACGGATGCCGTTTCTGGTGCAAAAAAAATTCAATTACTTGGATTGGATGGTGTTTATACTCAAATTCAATTGGAAAACATTCCCTATTTAAGAGGTTTAGAAAGTTCATACGGATTAAATTCTATTCCGGGGACTTGGGTCGAGTCGATTCAAATTACGAAAGGAACAGGCAATGTTGTTAATGGCTACGAATCAATGGCTGGATTAATTAATCTGGAATTGAAAAAGCCTACGAAAATGGAAAAATTATTTGTCAATTTTTACACAAATCGATTTGGTCGAGAAGAGTTGAATTTGAATTCCGGAAAAAAATTGAATGAAAAGTGGAGTACTGGTTGGTTCGCACACTCATCAACTATGTTAGGAGAAATGGACGGAAATAAAGATGGATTTCGTGATTTACCAAAAGGCACTAATTATGCTTTTATGAATCGTTGGCAATATGTTGGTAAAAAGTTCGAATCTCAATTTGGATTTAATGTCTATTCAGACACTAAATTAGGAGGTCAAATAGGTTTTGATAGAAAAGTGAATGATGGTAAATATGGTGTTTACATTCAATCCAATCATGCGGATGTATTTGCTAAAACTGGTTTTTTATTTGAAAAGAAACCTTATCAATCAATTGGTATCGTATACAATTTCAAATACCAAGACATTACAGCAAAATTTGGAAATCGAAATTTTAATGGTTTGGAAAAAAGAGGCTACATCAACGCTATTTTCGATGGAATAATTGGTACGACAGATCACAAAATCAAATTAGGTGCGAATATCGTTTATGCTGACATTCAGCAACATTTAG
This sequence comes from Flavobacteriales bacterium, assembly GCA_947453715.1. Taxonomy (GTDB): domain Bacteria; phylum Bacteroidota; class Bacteroidia; order Flavobacteriales_D; family Crocinitomicaceae; genus CAIUKX01. The sequence goes on from CANGHX010000116.1 coordinate 7,121, forward strand.
ATTCTATCAAACAAGATCGAATAGAAATTGTTCCAGGGGCTTTTGCTGAATATACGTATATGAATAATCGTTTATCAAATGTGATTGGTGCTAGAGTTGATTACCATAATTTATTCGGTTGGCAATTTTCACCAAGAATTCATTCAAAATATTCATTGACTGAACGAACTGATCTTCGTTTTACAATTGGAAAAGGCTGGCGTGTTCCCAATTTTGCGATTGATAATTTATCGCTTTTGGCTAGTTCGAAAAGTTGGATAATTCAACAAACATTAAAACCGGAAATTTCTTGGAATATTGGTGGTTCATTGGTACAAGAATTGAAGTTATTTCAACGAAAAAGCAGTGTGGTTATCGATTTCTATTCGACCTATTTTGTGAATCAGTTAATTGTAGATCGTGACCAAAATGTAAATGCAATCGTTTTTAGAAATTTAAACGGAAAATCAATAGCAAATAGTTTTCAAGTTGAATGGAGTGTTGAGCCAATCAAAAACTTTGATGTTCGATTCGCCTATAAAAATTTAGATGTAAAATCTACTTATGGTGGAATTATGCAACAACAAGTAATGATTCCCAAACATCGCTTCCTTTTTACAACCAATTATAAAACAAGAAATAAACGATGGGAAATGAGTTTCACGACCTCCGTTTATGGACAGATACGTTTAGCTGAATCATTTTTACCAGATGGAACAATAACCGCCAATAATGAAAGTAAAATATTTCCAATGTTAAATGCACAAATCACTCATATTTTCAAACGTTGGGATTTCTATTTGGGTGGAGAAAACTTAACCAACTTCAAACAAAAAAATCCGATTATCGATGCAGCAAATCCTTTTGGTTCAAATTTTGACGCTACAAGAGTGTGGGGACCAATTATGGGAATCAATGTTTATGCTGGAGTTCGATATTCAATTAAGCAGAAAAAAAGTTAAAAGTTAAAAGTTAAAAGTTAAAAGTTAAAAGTTAAAAGTTAAAAGTTAAAATATGAAAAACATTATATTTCTATTTATTTGTTTGATGGGATTTCAAACAGCAAAAGCACAAGATAAAAAAGCTTCTAGTGAAACAGCAATTATTCAAACTTCAGCGCAATGTGGAGATTGCAAAGAACGAATTGAAGAATTGTTGAATTATACTAAAGGAGTTACATTTGCGGAACTAGATTTAGTGACAAAAAAAGTAACTGTCAAATTCAAATCATCAAAAATATCGTTAACTGAAATCAAAAAGAAAATCAGTGATTTAGGATATGATGCGGATGAAGTAATAGCGAATAAGGAAGGTATCAGTAAACTACCTGATTGTTGCAAACCAAACGGAATGAAAGAAAAATAAATTGGTATACAAGACCTATAAAGCCTGATTATAGGTCTTGTATTTTTTTCCTGTCCAATAAAAATAGGCAGCGATTGATTCATTTCTTACAACCTTGATGACTGGATTTTTAAAATTCATTTCTACTTTACCATCTTTCAATGATGTAATCGATTTATCTCTGCAAACATTCCAAATTTTAACCCAACTCATATTGTCTCCCATTCCAAAATCTTTTCCTGCACCGTAAATAAAACTGATATTGGTCTTTCCATTAATGATTACAATTCCAGATTTAGAGTTCTGTTTATTGATAATAAAAAGTACGATATCATCGACATTATCTCCCGTAAAATCGGATTCCAAATAAAAAGGATTTATAGTATCCGAAATATAATATGTATCACTAAAATGAACTTTATCTAAAACAGGAATAACCCAAGTTGGAATCCTTGCTTCTAATAATTTTTCTTTTTCTGATTTTTCAATTAGCTCTTGCGAATAACTGTTGAAATTTAGCACAATGCTAATTAATAGACAAATTTTGGTTGCTTTCATAAATTGATTATTTGTTTCAAAAATAAACGATAGATATTTCTTCTATTCTATGTATTTATCTTAATTTTAGTGAAAGTATACATGTCTATTAAATTGGTGATTCGATGGAAAATCAAGAAAGAAAAAAACACTGGGAAAACATTTATCAAACAAAACAGTTAAATGAAGTTAGTTGGTACCAACCTGTTCCTCAAACCTCTTTAGATTTAATTTCAAAATATGTAAAATCATTCGATGCTAAAATTATTGACATTGGAGGTGGGGATAGTTTTTTAGTAGATCATTTAATAGAATTAGGCTATACGAATATTAGTGTACTAGATATATCTGAAGCGGCGATCGAACGAGCAAAAATTCGCTTAGGTGAAAATGCTAACAAAGTCAGCTGGATTATAAGTGATATCAGCAAATTTGAACCAATAGAAAAATATGACTTTTGGCATGATCGAGCGGCTTTTCATTTTTTAACGAATAAAGAAGAAATTCAAAGTTATGTGCAACTTGTTCAAACTTCAATTAATTCAAATGGTATTCTATCAATTGGAACTTTTTCAGAAAATGGTCCTTTAAAATGCAGTGGAATAGAAGTCACTCAATATACTGAAGATTCACTTTCTAATTTGTTCACGAATGGATTTGAAAAAATAGAATCATTTCTTGTTGATCATCCAACGCCTTTTGATACAGTACAAAATTTTGTATTTGGGGTGTTTAGGAAAGACATATAGTTATTTCGTATTTTTACAACCATGTCAAAATTTAAGGATAGTTTAAACATTGCTTCACATGT
>CANGHX010000117.1 GCA_947453715.1 Flavobacteriales bacterium
CAAGATTATGAAATAAAAAAAAGAGTGCCTCTTTAGAAGAGAACACTCTTACAAGCTAGTTCATGACTGCTTTAAGTAACAAAGTTAAAAAAATAGAATTATATTTGGATACCAACACAGAATCTTATAACTTGTCCCGTATTTTACATCGGGATGGTTCAAAAAAAAAGCCATCCATAAGGACAGCTTCTCTTCAAAATATTTATTTGAGAATGATTACAAAATCAACATTGCATCTCCATAAGAATAAAATCTATATTTTTCTTGAACAGCTTGTTTGTAAGCTTCAACCATTAAATCATGACCACAGAAAGATGAAATCATCATTAATAAAGTTGATAAAGGCGTGTGGAAATTTGTCACCATACAATCAGCAATACTGAAATCGTATGGAGGGAAAATAAATTTATTTGTCCAACCATCATACGGATTCAACATTCCATCAGTAGATACAGAAGTTTCAATTGCTCTCATTGCTGTAGTTCCGATAGCACAAACACGTTTTTTAGCTCTTTTAGCAGCATTTACAGTATCAGCACACTCTCTTGTGATTCTCATTTGCTCAGAATCCATTTTGTGTTTTGTTAAGTCTTCTACCTCAACAGAACGGAACGTACCTAGACCAATGTGCAATGTTACTTCAGCAAAGTTTACACCTTTCAATTCTAATCTTTTCAAAAGTTGTCTAGAGAAATGTAAACCAGCAGTTGGTGCAGCTACAGCTCCTTCTTCTTTTGCGAAAATTGTTTGGTATCTTTCTTCGTCTGTATCTTCAACTTTACGTTTGATATACTTTGGAATTGGAGTTTCTCCTAATTCAGTAATTTTAGCTTTAAATTCTTCGTAAGGTCCATCAAATAAGAAACGTAATGTACGTCCTCTTGAAGTTGTATTGTCAATTACCTCAGCAACTAATGAATCATCATCACCAAAGTATAATTTATTTCCAATACGAATTTTACGAGCAGGATCTACTAATACATCCCACAATAAACTTTCTCTGTTTAACTCACGTAACAAGAAAACTTCGATTTTTGCACCTGTTTTTTCTTTGTTACCGTACATTCTTGCAGGAAACACTTTCGTGTTATTACGGATCATCACATCTCCTTCACTGAAGTAGTTGATAATGTCTTTGAATAATCTGTGTTCGATTTTACCTGTATCTCTATGGATGACCATTAAACGAGACTCATCTCTATTATCTGTAGGGTATTCAGCAATTAACTCTTCTGGTAAGTCAAAACTAAACTCTGAAAGTTTCATTTTTGTCATAACACAACTATATAAAGTGTAAAATTTTAATAAAAAGTCTGCAAAGGTATAAAAAATTATGGAATAATTTTAATCTAAATTATCTCCTAAATTTCACTTGCGGTTTTTTCTTCTAAATGAATCTAGATTGAAGCAATAGCCTATGTCTATGCCATATTTTTGAAGTTTATGCAGAAAATCATAGTCGGGTATTTTATTTACAAATTTTGAATAATATAAATCAATGTGAAACTTTTTGAAATAGAAATCTACACCACCATTAATACAATCAAAACTATGAGTTAATGCTCCCTTTACTTTTCCGATATGTTCGCGTTCATAAAATGTTGAATAAGATATAAAGGGGCCAAAATATAGGTTTTTAATTTTTTTAGGTAAAACATTTGCCCCGATCAATAAACTCCAATTATTATCAAGATCGCCATAAATTGAAGTTTTATCAATTATTGATATACCAGATTTAAAATATTTATTTCTAAATTGAAAATTCAAATCTAGATTCAATAAAATTTCAAAAGCATTTTTATACCCGCTTAATCCTTGATTATTATATACTTCATCTTTATATTTATTAAAACCTGAACCTAAATTAAATTCTAAATAAAAATTATCAATAAAGCGTGTTTTAGAATTTGTATCGATATATTTAACTTTAGATAAAGATAATTTTTCTCTATTTTTTTTACTAAATGATGATGTATTAAAACCATATCCTACACAAAAATTAATATCTCTAAGATTTGAAACTAAAATATCGTTATAACGATTTTTATAAACTGAATAATTTAAATTAAAATGAAATTTATGAAAGTAAAAATCTGTTCCAAAAGACCAACTATCAAAAACATTAACGGGTGTATCATTATTTAAATACTTTCTATAATAACTCGAATATGTGAGACTAGGACCTAAATATATTTTACTTCTAGGGAACAAATTTAAACCTAAATAACCTTTCCAAGTTTGATCAAAATATCCTGTTAGTCGAGTTTTAGAAAAAAGTGTACCTCCTAATTTAAAAAAGGTATTTCTAAAAATAAAATCTATTCCAAAGGGGAATAAAAGGGAATGTTTTTTAAAATAATGATCAATTTTATTTCCTGAATAAATATCATAACTCGGGAAATTATCTAAATAATTTAATCTACCCAAACCTGCATTTATTTCAATGTAAAAATTATCACGAAACTTTGAACTAGTATCAGTTTGACAAATCCCTATCAGAGAAAAAAAAAGTAGATTTAAGAGTAGGAATTTTAATTTCATAAATTAATCAATATTCAGTATTAACGATTCAACCAATAAAATAGTTGGGTAGTTTTATTTATCCGGCTCAATATGAATCAACACATTCGCTACTTGCGGAATTTCATCCATTAATGTTTTTTTCAAATCATGTGAAATGGTATGCCCTTCTCTAACACTTAAATCTCCGTCCACAATAGCATGTAAATCAACGAAATAAACCATTCCTGTTTTTCTGACAAAACATTTTTCTGTATCAATTACACCATCAACCGTTATTGAAATTGCTTTTATTTCATCTACAACATGATCATGGCTGTGTTCGTCCATAATTTCACCCAAGGCTGGACGAAAAATCAAATAAGCATTGTAAATAATAAATCCAGAAGCTAAAAGCGCAGCCCAATCGTCAGCAGACTCATAACCTTTGCCCATGTACAAAGCGATGGAAATTCCGATAAAAGCCATTACAGAGGTTATTGCATCGCTTCTATGGTGCCAAGCATCTGCTTTTAAACTTGAACTATTGGTCTGTTTCGCTCTTTTATTAACAATTTGAAAGAATGTTTCTTTTATAATGATAATGATTGCCAGAAAAATTAAAGTAAAAGGCTTTGGAGCATCATGAGGCTGTTGAATGTGAATGATACTTTCGTGCGCAATGATTACAGCAGCAACAACTAAAAATCCAACCACAACAAAGGTAATTAAGGCCTCTGCTCTTCCATGACCATACGGATGATTTTCATCAGCGGGTTTTGTTGAATATTTTAATCCAAATAAGACTAAAAAAGAAGAAAAAACATCTGTTGTAGATTCAATTGCATCAGCAATTAAAGCATAAGAATTTCCTAAAACTCCAGCTAGCCCTTTTCCTACAGCAAGAACAAAATTCCCAATAAGACTAATATAGGATGTGTTTACAGCCGTTTGTTTGTTATCTGAAGACATTGATTCGATTTTGAATCAAATTTACAAAAGAATAGCTATTAATAGTATTAATTAATTTTTAATTTCTCCTTTTGAAAACATTTTCCCAAAATCATTTGATCCACGTTTGCATGAGGACAGATATCAATTATTTCATCCGCTAATACCATGAAAAAAATACTTCTTTTCCCTGCTAATTTTAAAATCGTTCCCTTTGCAATTTTTAACCGCAAATACGAATTTGTCGTATTATATAAAATGGATTCAATCGATTTTATATTTCCAGTTGAAGCATAATTTACTTTGATAGATTCTGATTTCAATGCATCTAGATAAGACATTTCAATTTGTTCATGTTTTGAATAGTTAAAAGCAACTAAAAACACACAGATAATCATCAATGAAAGATGAAACAATTTCTTTAAAATTTTAGCTTTCATAACGTGGAGATTTCCCTCATAACGAAAGACAAATCAAACGTTACAAAACAAAAAAGCCTTGAGAAATCCCAAGGCTTTAACATATTGATATTTTTGATTATTCTACAGTAACTGATTTCGCAAGATTTCTTGGTTGATCTACATTACATCCTCTCATTACAGCAATATGATATGACAATAATTGTAAAGGAATTGTAGCTAACAATGGAACTAAATGTTCATCTGTATCAGGAATTTCAATAACGTGATCCGCTAAATCTTTCACATCAACATCTCCTTCCGTAACAATTGCAATGATTTTTCCTTTTCTTGCTTTTACTTCTTGAATGTTACTTACAACTTTTTCATAAGACGTTCCTTTCGTAGCAATCACAAATACAGGCATTTCTTCGTCAATCAAAGCAATTGGTCCGTGTTTCATCTCAGCTGCTGGATAACCTTCAGCGTGGATATATGAAATCTCTTTTAATTTCAACGCTCCTTCTAATGCAACAGGGAAAGAACTACCTCTTCCTAAATACAAAGCATTTGTAGAATCTTTGTAAACTGCTGCAATACTTTCAATTAAATCATTTTTAGCTAAAATCTGTTTTACTTTTTCAGGAATAGCTTCTAATTCAGTTAATAAAGTATGGTAATGTGATTCACTGATTGTTCCTTTTTTATGTGCTAAAGAAAGAGCCATTAACGTTAAAACAGTTACTTGAGCAGTAAATGCTTTCGTTGACGCAACACCAATTTCTGGGCCTGCATGTGTGTATGAACCTGCATCTGTTACACGTGAAATTGATGAACCAACTACGTTACAAATACCTAAAATTGTTGCGCCTTTTGATTTCGCTAATTCAAGAGCAGCTAAAGTATCAGCTGTTTCACCCGATTGAGATACAGCAATCACTACATCTTTCTCAGAAATAATTGGATTTCTATATCTGAATTCACTTGCATATTCAACTTCAACGTTGATTCTAGCTAAATCTTCAAATAAGTATTCACCTACTAAACAAGCATGCCAAGAAGTACCACAAGCAATCATTACAATACGATCAGCATTTGCCATCTTTTGTTCAAATTCTTTGATTCCTCCTAAAGAAACTCTTCCGGTAACTGAATCCAAACGACCTCTGAAACAATCTGTAATTGATCTTGGTTGTTCGTAAATTTCTTTCAACATAAAATGCTCATATCCCCCTTTTTCTAGAGCTTCTAATTGCATTTCTAATTGTTGAATATATGGTGTTTTCTCTTGATTTTTAATATTTACAATACGTAAACCTTCTTTTAAATCTACAACTGCAATTTCTTCATCTTCAAGGTAAACAACTCTTTTTGTGTACTCAATAATTGGAGTTGCATCAGATGCTAAAAAGAAATCTCCATCATTTCCAATTCCAACTACCAATGGACTACTTTTTCTAGCAGCAACCAATTGATTTGGATTTTCTTTTGAAATAACAACAATTGCATAAGCTCCGATAACACTGTGAAGTGCTAAACGAACCGCTTCTTCTAATGAAACACCTTCATTTTTTTGAATGTCGTCAATTAAATGAACTAATACTTCAGTATCTGTTTCACTTTGGAAAACATAACCTCTTGAAGTTAATTCCTCTCTTAATGAACTGTAATTTTCAATAATTCCATTGTGAATCAAAGCGATTTTACCATCCATTGAAAAATGAGGATGCGCATTAATATCATTCGGTAAACCGTGCGTTGCCCAACGAGTGTGACCAATTCCAGCGTGACCTTTGATATTTTTATCAGCAGCGTATTCTTCTAAATTAGAAACTTTACCCTGACGTTTGTATAAATTCAATTCAGAACCATCTAATAAAGCGATACCTGAACTATCATAACCTCTATATTCTAATCTCTTTAATCCTTTAATAATAATAGGATAAGCTTCTTTCTTTCCAATGTAAGCAACAATTCCACACATAATCTTTGGGTTTTAGAACTCTGTATACTTGAGTGTTAATTTTGGTTTTTTCTTATTTATTGAATTCGGACCGTTAAAAACTATTCGATCAACAGATTGATCAAAATAATCCGGGAACACATAAATTCCAGTATTATCAATTATACCAGACACTACTGATTGAGCGTAAACTCGTAAATCGATAATAAATGCTTTTCGACTTATATCATAATAACCATTTGTAGTATAGTTCACTTTACTACTTGAAGTAAATGAATAATCGCGTTGGATTCGAACGTAATTCCCAATTCCGTATTTGTATCCATCTTGATATTCAACTGGAATTTCTAATTCAGCTCTATGAATAATTGTATTTTTTGGAATATTTGAAATTCCTGGCATTTCAATCTTCGCTTTAATTTCATTTGCTTGAGCATAATACTCTTTCATTCCATTACTTTTAGTATCCAGTGCTTCTTGAACATCATTAGAAATGGATCGTTGAATATTCAATTTATTGAAATCAACACATTCAGAATTTATTAAAAAATCAAATCGTTTTTTTACTGAAGCTTGCGTATAATAAATCGTCAATTTTGACAATGCTGTTTTAGTATCTAAATAAAATACGGCTCCGGTTCCAGGTGCTTGATATCCATTTGCTGTTTTGATGTATAATCCTTTAAAATAAGATAAAAAAGCAGTTTGTGAAGCGAAATCTGATGCATTTGATTGAGAATGTTGCATTAAGTTCATTGCAACTGTTGGATCTAAATGAACTCTAATTTGTGCTGGAACTTTTATAGTATCTATTATTGTGCTACTTATCAAATCAGGTTTGAATGTTTCAGTACCTGGAACAACTAAATTGTTTGAAGCATTGTAACCCACATTTGAAAAAGTATAATAAATAGAATCCGAATGTAAATCGTCCGTCAATTGATAAACTTCAATTTTTTGATTCGACAAATCTCCATAGTAAGCTGAATTTCCAGCATATTGAAGCCCAAGTACAAACGAGTCAATAACTACAGAAGTTAGATCACCAAAATTTGGACTTAATCCTGACAATCTTAATTGCGTAAAGAAACTTGCATCAACAGTTCCAAAAACAGGATCATTGTAGGAACCTAAAAAATTATAATAGGTGTCACCACTTTCAACAGAATCAGCAAAAACAGATGAAGTAGTCAACTTAAAAGTATCAATTCCACCTGAAATTAAATACTCATCAGAACTAATTGCATCTTTCCCCAATTTTGTTTGATGTTTCTTACAAGCCGCTAAAACAAGTAGTATAAACAAAAAAGTAGCGGAAAGAGATAAACCTTTCCGCCACTTTACAGATTTTAAAAATATCATTTTATATAAGAACAACTTCTTCAATTACTTTATCAAAAAATTCAGACATTACTTTGTTTTGATTTTCTTCTGGAACATAATCTTGTTTTAAACAAGTTGCTTCATCAAAAATCGTTCTCAATTCTGGACTTAAATCTTCGCTACTAACGTTTACCCCATCAGAATATTGTAACATCACATTTACAATGTTCTCATAACTTGTATCTTTTAGTTTATCAATAATTTCATCATCGAAACCATCAAATTTAAGTTTCTCGCCTAAACGAGCATCCCAATTTTTGTTAAACTTTTCGTTATATAAACTATATACCACTTTCGTATCAGCAAAATGTGGATCTTTTGCATATAATTTTTTCAAATAAATTGGCATCAATAATGTCATCCAACCGTGACAGTGAATTACATCTGGTTGCCATCCTAGTTTTTTTACCGTTTCTAATACACCTCTACAAAAGAAAATACAACGCTCATCATTATCAGAAAAGTACTCACCATTATCGTCAGTTACTGTGCCTTTTCTTTTAAAATATTCATCATTATCGATGAAATAGATTTGCATTCTTGCCGCAGAAATAGATGCAACTTTAATAATCAACGGATGATCAGTATCATCAATGATTAAATTCATTCCAGACAAACGAATTACTTCATGTAATTGATGACGTCTTTCGTTGATAGCACCGTATTTTGGAGTAAATACACGAATTTCTTTACCTGCCTCTTGTATACCTTGAGGTAGTCTTCTAGCTGTTGAAGCAACATCAGACTTTGGAAGGAAAGGTGTAATTTCCTGTGACATAAAAAGGATTCTCTTTTTTTCCATGAACGAAAAGTAGATTGGTAAAACAGCACAAATTTACAAAAAAAAAGCGGAACATCAATAAAAAGAAATAGTTTTGTTGTTTGAAACGTTAATTTAAAGATACGATTGTGGAGGTTTATAATACAATTGAAATATTACAAAACCATATTTCAAATGCGAAATTGGAAGGAAAAACAATAGGCTTTGTTCCTTCAATGGGAGCACTACATCCTGGACACATTTCCTTGGTTCAACAAGCTAAAAAAGTTTGTGATATCGTTGTAGTAAGTATCTATGTAAACCCAACACAATTCAATAATCCGGATGATTTATTAAAGTATCCAAGAACGCTAGAATCTGATCTTGAATTATTAGCAAAAAGTGAATGTGATATTGTTTTCGCCCCTTCAAATGAAGAAATTTATCCATTAGATTTACCTAAAATCTCGTTGGATTTAGGAACTCTAAATGGTGTCATGGAGGATGCTTTAAGACCAGGACATTTCAATGGTGTTGTTAATGTAGTTTATCGCTTATTTGACATTGTGAAGCCTTCAAAAGCATTTTTTGGATTAAAAGATTTCCAACAAGTTGCAGTAATAAAATTCATGACTAAACATTTTAATTTACCACTAGAAATTATTCCTTGTCCAACTATTCGAGAATCTTCTGGTTTGGCTATGAGTAGTAGGAATTTAAGACTTAATGACCACCAAAAAGAAACTGCTTTAATCATTTTTAAAACCTTGAATTTGGCTAAAGAATTGGCTCAAAATTTAACACCGAATGAAGTAAAGGCAAAAACAATTGAATTCTTTCAAACAGGTGAATTATCGATTGAATACATTGAAATCGTTCATCCTTTAACACTTGTATCATTGACAGATAAATGGATTGAAGGTGCAACAATGTGCATTGCAGCATTTTGCGGAGAAGTTAGATTAATAGATAATCAACAAATATATTAATCACCAACCTGTTAAGTTGATATGATTACAAGTATAAACGATAATAACAAAGATTTTTTTCAAATGGTTTTTGAAGTTGTAAAGTTAATTCCATCTGGAAGAGCAACTTCATATGGTGCGATTGCCAATTATTTAGGCGCTAAAAGAAGCAGTCGAATGGTCGGATGGGCAATGAATACAGCACATTCAAATCCCGAAATACCAGCTCATCGTGTTGTAAATCGAAATGGTTTATTAACAGGGAAAATGCATTTTCAGACACTAACTTTAATGCAAGAATTACTTGAAAAAGAAGGGATTATTGTAAAAGATGATAAAATTGTAAACTTTAAAGCAGTATTCTGGAATCCTATGGAAGAATTAGCGTAATTATTGATTCAAACGATCTTCTAAATCTTTATAGAATTGGATTTCATTTCCAGAAATTTGAGCTTGCAGTTGTATTTGATTCGCTAATTCTTGAGAAAGGAGCGCTTTGTCTCCAATATTAACGTTTTGAAGAACTATATTTAATTCTTTTTTTAAGTGTATAGCCTTTTCCATTCGCTCATTGTACTCTGATGTACAAGACGTTATAATGAATAATGACGATAAACATAAAATTAGCAACTTCATATTACAAATCTATGAAATGAATTTTTTAATATTAAATTTAATATTCATCCAAAACTGGATTTTGTTCATTTAGAAACTAAAATTATCATTTTCAAATATTTTCTATCATATTCAGAAGAAAGATTGTAAATTCGTTCTATGATATTTGTCACAGGAGGTACTGGATTGTTAGGAAGTCATTTGTTGTTTCAACTGACTAATTCTGATGTTCAAATTAAAGCGATTTAC
>CANGHX010000118.1 GCA_947453715.1 Flavobacteriales bacterium
GCTCAGATTTCGCTAGAAATGAATCGATTAAAATTATTGAATTCAAGTTCAAATTTTATTGTTTACAAGTGAATTTTTGGTATCGTATTTGTAAAATCGTAACTATCTTCTTACATTTACGTTTATAAGAGCATGAGAGCTATTTTTATTATACTTACAATTTTCGGACTAAGCAAAAGTTTTGCTCAGGCTGATTCTGTTTTGCTTAAACGTGAGCAACAGTTGTCATTGTATTTAAATGATCTTAGAGCTGCAGAAAAAGACGCTGACAAATCTTTGAAAAATAAAATATTCAAGGATTATCTATATGAAACAATTCAATTAGATAATGCTTTTAATTATCCCTTTGCTTCTTTAAAGTCAGTTGGGACAATTAAAAGTGAGGACAATTTAATTAGAATGTTCAATTGGAATGTTGAGCAAGATGATAAATCTCAAAAATATTACTGTTATATATTACGAGTAGATACAAAAGCGAAAAATGAAATTAAAATTTCAGAATTAGTCGATAATTCATTTGCTTTAGCTCCTCGCCCAACTGAAATTTTGGAAGGTAAAAATTGGTATGGTGCGTTGTACTATAAAATTATACCAATTGCAAAAGGAAATAAACAGATGTATACCTTATTAGGTTATGATGCAAATACTGTTTCAAGTAATATTAAATTAATTGACGTATTATCATTTACAGGTAATACTCCAAAATTAGGTAGTCCTATTTTTAAAGTTGGTAAAGAAACATTTAATAGAATGTTTTACGAGCATTCTGAAAAAGCTTACATGTCTCTAAAGTTTGAAGCTGAATACAATAGAATTATTTTTGATCATTTATCACCAGAGACTCCAAGTATGGAAGGTTTCTATTGCTACTATGTTCCTGATTTTTCATATGATGCTTTTAAGTTTGTGAAAGATAAATGGGTTCTACAACCTGATGTTGTTGGAATAAACAAAAGAACTGATGAGAAAATAATTGTGCATGTACAAAACCCAAAAACAGGTAAAGTTGAGGAAGTTGAGTATAAAGGTAAATGGATAAATCCAAGTGACCCAAATGCTGTTGCTGGAGGTAATACGCATACAGCTTCATTACCTGAGGATGAAGAAAATGTAAAATCAACAGACTCAACAACGAAAACTAACTCTAATTCAGGGACAACTATAAAAGATAAAAAAGTAAAGAAAAGAGATAGTCTTTACTCTTCTTATATTTATTCTGACGTCAAAAAAAAACGGAAAAAAAGAAATTAATTCATCATTTTTTTGAATTTATTAAGGAGCTTTTTACCTATAAGCATTTGTAGTATACCGTTAATTTTCAACTTATAAAGATTCGCTTGTTAAAAAACAAAAATCAAACAAATAGACTTAATTAGTATATTTGAACAAAACAAGCTAAAATGAATAAGAATATCTTTATTGTACTTCATGATTTTACACCTGTTGGTGATGCAGGTTTAAATTATGCACTCTATCTAAGTAGTAAAATTACTAGCGAAATTAAAGTTGTACATATTGTAAGTGATAAGTCTGAAGTAAAAAATGCATCATTAAAATTAGAGCAGATTATTAACGACAGTCGTAAATCTAGTTATGTAACAATTACTCCTATTATTCGTGTTGGTAATTTCTTTAATGATATAGGTAAAGTGATTACTGAAGAGAAATCTCAACTAGTAATTATGGGAACTCATGGGATGAAAGGTATGCAGAAGCTTTTCGGAAGTCATGCAATGAAAGTTATTACGAGTACCGCTATTCCTTTTGTAGTTATTCAACAAGAAACAGAAGCGAAACAATTAAAGAAAATTCTTATTCCAATTGATCTTTCAAAAGAAAGTTTACAAATTGTAAATAACGCTGGTGATATTGCTAAAATATTCAATGCTAAAGTAACAATTGCTTATGAAAAGCAAGGAGATACTATGCGTGAAAATCAAATGAAAAATAGAATTCATATCGTAAAGCGAAAAATTGTAGAAAATGGTGTTTCTTGCGATATAGTTCGATTGGAAACAAATGAACCATACCATAAAAAAGTAATAGATTATTCTGTGAAAAATGAATTCGATATGATTGCAATTGCTTATCATTCAGTAAGTTTGTTGCCCCAATTTGAAAAATACGCTCAGACTTTGATTACAAATGAACCAAAAATTCCTTGTATGATCATTAATTCACAAGAAGCAACTTTTTCTTTCTTTTAATATTAAATAAATAACAGTTTCAAATTATGAAAATCGGTGAATACAATGCACTAACAATTTTACGTTTTACTTCAGTTGGCGCATATTTAGGAGATGAAAATGATAATGATGTTCTTCTTCCAAATAAATACATCACCGATGATATGGAAATTGGAAACGAAATTTCTGTATTTCTATATAAAGACTCTGAAGATCGTTTAGTTGCTACAACCCAAAAACCATATATACATTTAAATTCATTTGCCTATTTAAAAGTAAAAGAAGTAAATGCTTATGGCGCTTTCGTTGATTGGGGATTAGAAAAAGATTTATTAATTCCTTTTCGTGAGCAAACAACGCGTTTAGAAGAAGATAAATATTATTTAGTTTTCTTAAAACTAGATACTTCTACTGACCGTTTAGTCGCAACTACAAAACATAAAAAATATTATAATACAGATACAACTGAATTAAATGTTGAAGATGAAGTTGAACTTCTAATTTGTGAAACATTTGACTTAGGTGTTAAAGTAATTGTGAATGATCAATTTTTAGGAATTGTTTACAACAATGATGTTAATCGTAAAATGCGTCGTGGAGATTACACAAAAGGATTTATATATAATATCCGTGAGGATGGAAAATTAGATATTCGTTTAGAAAAATCTGGTTATGTAAAAATTGAACCTTTGTCTCAACAATTATTAGAAATGTTGAAAGCTAAAAAAGGAACGATATTTTTAACAGATAAAAATCATCCTGATGAAATCAGAGATCAAGTTGGAATGAGTAAAAAAACATTCAAACAAGCTGTTGGAAATCTATATAAAAATCGATTGATTGTAATAAATGATGATTCGATTACATTGATTTAAAATTATTTACACTCTCATCTTTTAATTTAAAAATGAGAGTGTAATTCAGTCTTATAGACTCATAATTTCCTTAAAACGAATAGCTTGTCTTCTAGAAATTTCAATTTTCTCACCTTCTCTTAATTCAACTTGTAAACCTCCATTAAACCAGTTTTCAATATGAGAAATCCATTTTAAATTGATGATGAATTTTCGATTGGCTCTAAAGAAATGTTCAGGATCTAATCGTTCCTCAAAACTATTTAAAGATCTTAAAACCAATGGTCTAAAATTATCAAAATACACTTTCACATAATTCCCATCAGATTCCAACATTCTAACTTTACTCAATTCTATAAACCAACACTTTTCACCATCTTTAATAAAAACACTATCTGTTAATGTTAAAGCTCTATCCTTACGACTAATTGCTCCTTCAAATTGAGAGGTAAAATCTTCCTCTTTTAAATTCAATTTTTGAATAGATTCGTCTAATCTTGCTGGATCAACAGGTTTCATGACGTAATCTAATGCATTAACTTCGAAAGCTTTAATCGCATATTCGTCAAAAGCAGTGACAAAGATTACTTTTGGAATCTCGTCTAATTGTTTTAACATTTCAAAACCATTCATTTCAGGCATCGAAATATCTAAAAAGATTAAATCTGGTTTTAAAGCCTTGATTTTTTCAATCGCCTCTTCCCCATTTTTAGCTTCATCGATGATATCAATTTCATGATAATCTTTTAAAAGTAATTTTAATTCCTCACGTGCTAAACGCTCATCATCAATTATAATTGTTCTTAAAGTCTTCATATTTTACTAAAATTTATGGAAGAAATTACGCTATCACCTTCCTGATAAATATTAAAATGTGCTTTCCCTTTGTACTGCAAGGCTAATCTTCTTTTTGTGTTTTCAATACCTATTCCTAAATCTTTATCAGAACCTAGAGTACCCGTATTTTCAACTATGAAAAACACTTTGTCTTCAGTTTGACCGATTTTTATTTGAATTTCTCCTCCATTGATCAATTTTGAAATCCCATGTTTAATTGCATTTTCAACCAACATCTGAATACAAAAAGGCGGAATTAAAAAATCATGTAATGTTTCATCTATTAACCATGTAATCTTTAATCGCTCTTCAAAACGTATTTTTTCCAACTCTAAATAATTGGAAATCATTTCTATTTCTTCAGATGTTGTGATTAAATTTTGTTTCCCATGCATTAACGATTTTCGCAATAAATTTGACAAAGATGTTAAAGATTGTTTTGCTTCTTTAGGATCAATTTCAATTAACGCTCTAATACTATTTAATGAATTAAATAAAAAATGAGGATTCAATTGTGATCTTAAATTCTTTAATTCAATTTCATTTCTATTCGCTTCTAATTTGATATTCGACATTTCTTGCCGACGTGATTTCATGAAGAAATGATACGTGAAATAAAGTGCATTCCAAAACAAAATCAATATTAGAACTGAGAAAATTTCTAAGTAAAAATTTAGAAAAGTTGTTTCTTTATAATTATCGGTTTTGATATCGATTAAGTAACGAAAACCTTCATAAATAAAAGCGAATACAATTGATACTAATATTGAAATCCCAATAACTCTTGGTAACAAAGTCGGTAATTTTATATCTAACCATGAGTATTTAATAAAAATATTTCTCATTAAATGTGTCAACGTAATCGCTAAAACAACTAATCCAGTTAATTTGATATAATGCCATACAGTTAAATCTTCCGGATTTTGAGCATACGTTGCAAAGACTAATAACATTGCGTAAACAATCCATCCACTTAGCTGTGCTCCCCAATATATATAACGTGTTGTCTTCATAAAACAAAAATAGCATATACTTCTATTTAACTAATTTAATTTATATAGTTGGTTTAAATAAGGTTTAAAGTATTTTTTCTTTAGGATGAATAAGTTTTTAACGATTGCAACCGTTTATAAACAATCGTATTTCATTCTGCTTATTCTCATTAAATTTGAGTAATTCAAAATAAACTATGATGAAAAAAATACTATTCTTATTTCTATTAATTCAATCATTTTCATTTGCACAAGAAAATGTAACATTTCAAAAACCGCCAAAATCGATTTTAGAATTGGTTGATTTTGAAAGAGCACCAAATGTCATCATGAATAGTAAACATGATTATATCCTATACACTTACAGAGATAATTATAAAACATTAGAAGACCTGTCTCAAGATGAAATGAAATTAGGTGGATTAAGAATCAATCCGACAACCAATATCTCAAGTACAATTACTTATTTAACGAATTTGAAAATTCAGAAATTTGGAACAACTGAAATCAAACAAGTTACTGGCTTACCTTCAAATCCAAAAATTGCTAATGTGAATTGGTCTCCTGATGATTCAAAAATTAGTTTTACGAATACAATTTCTTCTGGTGTTGAACTTTGGATTATTGATGTTCAATCTTCTTCAGCAAAAAAACTTACTGAAGCAAAATTAAATGCAAATTTAGGCATGCCATACACTTGGATGAAAGACTCTAAGTCTTTATTAGTTAAGTTCTTACCTGTAAATCGTAAACCTTTAATTAATACAAGTAAAGAATTACCAGTTGGACCAACAGTTTCTGTAAGTAATGGTTCAAAAGCTCAAAACAGAACGTATCAAGATTTATTGAAAAATAAAATGGATGAGCAAAATTTTGAGACTTTAATTTCTTCTGAAATTTTCACTGTTTCTCTTGATGGATCAACAAAAAAATGGAAAGAATCTGCAATGTGGAGTGGCCTATACCCTTCTCCAGATGGAAATTACATCATGGCAATTGCTTACCAAAAACCATTTTCATACATCGTTCAATACAATCGTTTTGCTTATACAACTTCAATACTTTCAAAAAATGGCGAATTGATAAAAGAAGTGAATAATGTTCCATTAATTGAAACATTACCTAAAGGAACAATGGCTGTAAGAACTGGTAAAAGAGATATGTATTGGAGAGCAGACAAACCAGCAACTATTTATTATGTTGAAGCATTAGATGGTGGTGATCCTGAGAAAAAAGTTGAATTTAGAGATGAATTATTTACTTGGGAAGCACCTTTTATAAATCAACCTGTTTCAATGGTTAAGACCATTCAACGTTTTTCAGATATTATTTGGGGGAACGATTCGTATGCAATTGTTGTTGATGGATGGTGGAATACTAGAAATACAAAAACGTATGTTTTTAGTCCTTCAAATTCAAGCATCAAACCTAGAATAATATTTGATAGAGATGAACAAGATGCTTATGGCAATCCTGGTAATTTTGAAACAGAAAAAAACAGCTATGGTTTTGACGTTTTAGCAATTCATAAAAATGTTTTTGCAAGTTTAATTGGTGAAGGTCATACTGCTAAAGGTCAATTCCCTTTCATCGATGAAATGAATTTAATGACTGGTAAAAGTGTAAGAGTTTACCAATCAAAATACACAAATAAACTTGAAAATATTCTATCAATAATTAATAAAGAAAAAGGTGAAGTTTTGGTTAGAATTGAATCTTCAACTGAATATCCAAATTATTATTTGAGAACAATTGGTAAGAAAGGTGAGCCAAAAGCAATTACAACTTTTAAAAATCCATTTACCAGCATTGCAGGTGTTCATAAAGAAGTGATTAAATACAAACGTAAAGATGGTGTTGAACTTTCTGGAACGTTGTATTTACCTGCTGGATATGACATTAAGAAAAAAGAAAAATTGCCAATGATCATGTGGGCATATCCTACTGAATTTAAAGATAAAAACAGCGCTGGACAAAACACTTCAAATCCAAATGCATTTACGTTCCCGTATTATGGTTCTCCTGTTTATTGGGTAACAAGAGGATATGTTATTTTGGATGATGCTTCTTTCCCTATCATTGGAGAAGGTGAAAAAGAACCGAATGATAGTTTCTTAGAGCAATTGATTGATAATGCAAAAGCTGCAATAGATGCTGTAGATAGTTTAGGTTATATTGACAGAACAAAAGTAGCTGTTGGTGGACATTCTTATGGTGCTTTTATGACAGCCAACTTATTGACTCATTCTGATTTATTTGCTTGTGGTGTAGCTAGAAGTGGTGCTTATAATAGAACATTAACTCCTTTTGGTTTCCAAAGTGAAGAAAGAAGTTTCTGGGATGCTCAATCCGTTTATAACACGATGTCTCCTTTCAATAGTGCAGATAAAATGAATCATCCTTTGCTTTTAGTCCATGGTGATGCGGATAACAATCCTGGAACTTTTACACTTCAAAGTGAACGTTATTTTAACGCATTAAAAGGTCTTGGTAAACCAGCTCGATTGGTTTTATTACCTAAAGAAAGTCATGGTTACTCAGCCAAAGAAAACATTCTTCATTTATTATGGGAACAAGATCAATGGTTTGAACGTTACTTAAAAGGCGTTAAGTAATTTGTTTAAAACTCTTCATAAAGTCCTACTAAATTGGGATTATTTTGATCAATAATCAATGTATTTTTACAAAAAAACTTATTATGAAATTCTTTATAGATACTGCAAACTTAAACGAAATAAAAGAAGCATACGAATTAGGTGTTTTAGATGGAGTTACGACAAATCCTTCATTAATGGCAAAAGAAGGAATTACAGGTGAACAAAATATTTTAAAACACTATGTTGATATTTGTAATATCGTTGATGGTGATGTCAGTGCTGAAGTTATTGCGGTTGATTTTGAAGGAATGATTCGTGAAGGTGAAGTTTTAGCAGCATTACATAAAAACATTGTAGTTAAAATTCCAATGACTTTAGAAGGAATTAAAGCGATTAAATATTTCTCTTCAAAGAAAATAAGAACTAATTGTACACTAATCTTTTCAGCTGGTCAGGCATTATTAGCAGCAAAAGCTGGTGCATCTTATGTTTCACCATTTATTGGTCGTTTAGATGATATTTCTACAAATGGTTTAGATTTAATTGCTCAAATTCGTCAGATTTACAATAATTACACGTACGATACTGAAATTCTAGCTGCATCAGTTAGACATCCAATGCACATTATAAACTGTGCTGAAATTGGAGCTGATGTCATGACAGGACCTTTAAGTGCTATGAAAGCGTTAGCTAAACATCCTTTAACAGATTTAGGTTTACAACAATTCTTAGCAGATTATGCAAAAGGAAATGTGTAAATTATTCGTTACGATATTTTAAGAATTTAAAAAGCTGTCTACTTAGGACAGCTTTTTTGTTTTCAAATACGCTCTTCTTTTTTATTGAATTGATTTTTCAGAAAAATAGTGAATACGAAATATCCAAAATCAATAAATCCATTTTCATAATTTTCAATTAAGAAACTACCGAAAAACAAAATCAAAAATAATATCAAGCTTAAATTGAACCCTATTTCACTGAATTTCAAATTGTCTGTCGATTTAAATTCCTTTTTAACTATTGATACTATAAAAATGATAGCAATTGCTAATTCCAAAGAGGAAATAATAAAATAACTGGCTGGTATACCAAACGGAATTTTACCAATTAAACTTGAACTAAACTGCTTAACAAACCATTCTGGAGGCAAGTCACCTGTAAACTTATGTAATGCAGTTATTAATGATAAAGAAATCATTAAGAGCAGAATAAGTAATTTATCTATTTTCTTCATCTTGTTTTTTTATTTAAATATAATGTCTTTTAATAAAATGAAATTAAAAGATTGTAAGCTCAAGTCCTATTTTAATTAAAAAAATAATAAACTGTCAATATGTCAACGTTGAAAACTATGGAATAATTATTGACTTTATGGGAGTGTAAAAGTGATAGAATAGTTATTTTTGTTAGTATGAGTGATGTTATAAAATTATTACCCGATCATATAGCGAATCAGATTGCTGCCGGTGAAGTAATTCAACGTCCTGCTTCTGTTGTAAAAGAGATGGTTGAAAATGCCATAGATGCAGGTGCTACAAAAGTCGATGTAATAATCAAAGCTGCTGGAAAAACGTTAATTCAAATTATTGATAACGGAAAAGGTATGTCCATTTTTGATGCAAGAATGTGCTTTGAAAGACATGCTACAAGTAAAGTTTCAAAAGCGGAAGATTTATTTGCTTTAACAACTAAAGGATTTCGTGGTGAAGCTTTAGCATCAATCGCAGCAATTGCTCATGTTACGCTTAAAACAAAACAAGAAGAAGATCAAGTTGGAAATTTAATTCAAATAGAAGGAAGTAAAGTGACTGAACAAGAACCGATTGTTTGTCCAAATGGCTCTTCCTTTGAAGTGAAAAATTTATTTTACAATGTTCCAGCTAGAAGAAATTTTTTAAAATCCGACGCTGTTGAATTCGGACATATTTTAGATGAATTTGATCGAATCGTATTAACACATCCAGAAGTAGCTTTTTCATTAAAACATAATGATAATGAAATATTCAATTTGCCAGCGGTCAATCAAAAAAAGAGAATTGTAGATGTGATTGGTAAAAAAAGTAATGACCAATTAGTTCCAATTGAAGAAAATACGGATATTGTGTCAATTACAGGTTTTGTTGGGAAACCAGAATTTGCTAAAAAGACAAGAGGAGAACAATTTCTTTTTGTAAATAATCGTTTTTTTAAAGATTCATACTTTCATCATGCGATCACAAAAGCATTTGATGGATTAATTCAACATAAAACGCATCCCTCCTATTTTCTTTATTTAA
>CANGHX010000119.1 GCA_947453715.1 Flavobacteriales bacterium
AAATCGGACTTGAATGACTGCTTCGAAACATCATCTAAGATACTGATTTCTAAGGTCTTAAACAAATATTTTCTGATTTAATTTATTGATAATCAATTGTTTATATTTTTTGTCATGTAGTTAGTATTTTTTTAATAATTTCTATAATCATTCCATAAACAACTTCTTATTCCAACGACAAAATAATAACTTGGCTCTTTTAGATAATTATTTGTTCTTAGATGATTCTCTAAAAAAACTTGAAGATTTGAAGCAGAATCCAATCTATATGCCGCTGACAGTATTATTCTTGCCCCATTATTTCCAAAACCTTGGCCTATTTTATTATAATATTCATGCGGTCTATTATTGTAAGACTGATAAATATCACCACCATAACTTAAACCATCTTTCTTGTCAAATCCTTTCAAAAAATAATTCGCGAAAAACTTGATGATCCAATTTGATTTTTGCCATTTCAATTCCCCTAACACCTCTGCAAAACTTCCTCCGTAAGGATTAGCTAATGAATAGGTTTGGTTGCCATAATTCTCTATATAATTAGCATGTGAATATGTATATGGTCGTGCAACATTAAATTCTGAACGGTAAAAAAAGTTTCCGTATTTATTTTCAAATCTTCCTTTAACTCCAAATTGTGCTCCGTATTTATTTCCCCACCACTGTGTTTTTTTTCTTAATTCAGACAAAGAAAATTCATCCAAAATTGCTTGGGCATAAACTGTATGACCTTTATATTTAGCTGAGATTTGGAAACCTAAAATAATATTGTCTGAAGATCCCATGGAATATTCTTGAGGTCGATAAAAAACAATTGGATTGAGGTATTCAGCATCAAAACTACGATTTAAAGTCGTATCTTTTGGTTGAAAAATAACAGATTCAAAAAATCCTAGATTCAACCATTTTGTTGCATTTATACTTAAATAATGTGTTGCGGCATATTTACTTTTCCATTGTGATTTTACTTGTTCACGGTAAAATTGATACAACATTAAATATTCCAATCGCCAAAATTTAGTTCTAATTTGAGCAAATGGAGCAGGAACAGCGTAATCACTTAAAAGCATCGAACGATTGCCTTCCCCAATAAAATTATTGTCAATTCCTGCTTGAAAATTAAACACTCGATTCGGAGTAAATGAAACACGTCCTCGAATATCTAAATAGGAGATTAAACTATCTTTTTTTCGTTCAAAATAATACGATTTTGGAGCTAAAAAAGAAGTGTCAATTTTACCAATTCCATCAATTGCAGCAACACGCACAAACCACTTATTAGCAAACTGTGTTTCAATAAATGCTCCTAATCCAGTTCTATATTGATTGTCAATAGGAGTATATGCTAAATCAGTTATCGCATGAACTCTAAAATAATTTCCGTTATTTACTTTTGAAATATAACCAGTATTCGATTTTATAAAACTTTTAATCGTACCAATTGATGGTAAAATACTTGTATGTTCTGTTAAACTCAATGACTGAATAGAATCAGTTGGCATTTCTTCATATAACATTTTTACTTGCACTTGAGAAAATCCAATATTTGCAATAATAAAAACTATGTAACTAATCCACCTCATCAAAAATCGTTGTAGTGATTTATTAATCCTGTTCGAATTCCAACGTTGATGAAATTCGTTTTAAAGTTTTTTGGGGCATAATCATTCCGATTTACCCAAGTAATAAATGCAGTAAAATTTATTTTTCGATTGATGCGATAACCCGCTTCAATTTGATGATGAAATAGTTGATTGTTTTGAATAATTTGAATCTTATTGACAGCCAATAATGAATTCACCTGATAATCTCTTAATTGATACATAATCGTTTTGTAATCAATATAAAATCGCTTATATTCATAATTCATTCGAACAATAAATTCTTGAAATCCAGCTCCTTTTGTATGTGCTAATGGTAAATTGTATTGACTGTAATTCAGTCTTTTATTTGTGGCTGAATACAATGTTGAAGGAACATCGTTGTATTCCAATTGCAACATTAAATTCTTAACCTTGAAGAAATTATAACCTCTAACCCCTAGTTGAAATCCAACATGTTTTGAATTCAAATTAGACATTGCAACTTGAGAATAAAGTCGGTAATTTTTCAAGAAAATAACTTCTAAATTCAAACCTAAAAGTGAACTCATTTGTTTACTATTAGAATAGGCTGCTTCAGTTAAACCTGGAATTGGATTATAAAACCATGAATTCACTGGCTGCGTTGTCACTGAATCACCTTTGCTCCAAATAATACCATCAAAAACACTTAAAGATATGTTTTCAGTAGGTTTAAACGTTAAGTAATTTACAGAATATCCTTTCGGTTCATAATACGCTTCATCTGTAGTTTTAATTGGTCGACGCATTAAGTTAAATAACTTTTCACGCATAAAAACATAGGAAAAACGCTTTGAAATAAAGTAATTCACTTGAATGTATGGAGCATTAATACTATTATCAGATAATAATAGTGAACGATAACCTGCTCCTATAAAATGTGCGTTATTGCCACCCGAAAATTGCAACTTTTTAAAAGGTGAATAAACTACATTTCCTATCGCATACGCATAATCAAATCCATTTCCCTTAAACGGTTTGGTTCTCGCAGCACCTGGAATTACAGCATTTTGCGTACTATACGTTCCATTCGTATTAGGATATAATTCACCTACTGAGTTGTAATAAGCTCTCTCGTAATCAATAAAAAGCGATTGGTTTTCATAAAAAGCAGTCGAAAAAGAAACTGTCTTCAATAAATCTCCTTCTATTTGAAGTCCTCTTGTATTTTGATAAAATTTAGTTCCTGTCGAATCTTCTCGGTTTTTTCCCCTTGAGAGATCCAATAAAGGCGTAACAGAAAAGTTAAAATCTTCTCCTTTTACTTCAATTAAATAATGCTTGAGCATTAATTCCGTAAAATCGAAATATTGTAATGTTGTATCCGCATTTAAAGACTCTAAATCGAATTCTTTCTGTGAAACAGGCAGAAATGAACCATTGTTATAAGGTTTTCCTTTTAATGGTGAATAAATTTTATCTTTAAAATAGCTGTTTAATGGCATTAAATTTTGTTGCGAAAATCCTGCAAAAAAGAACAAACAAAAAAGAAAAGTCAATAAAGGTTTTGTCTTTGCAACAAAGAACGGATTGAATAAATTTTCTTTATTGTATCTCAAAGGTTTTCCTGTTTCAACAGAACAAACTGATCCTCCCAAAGCTTCTAGAATAGCTTGTCCCGCAGCAATATCCCATTCCATTGTAGGAGCAAAACGAGGATATATATCAGCCGAACCAGTTGCTAAATCAAAGAATTTTAGTGCACTTCCTTTTTTTAGAAAATCAATTTCAGAATGTTCATTTTTTAACGATTCAATAAATTCAGCTGAGGCTCCAGAATGTGGCGTTCTTGAAGTTGCCATGACTATTGGAGAATTAGAAGAATCTTGAGCTTTTAATTCATTCCATTTTTCTGGATTGTTAATATCATTAAAAGAAATAATATAGGCACCTATTTCTTTGCCTCCAAAAAGTACTTTTCGTTCAACTGGCCAAGCAATGACGCCAAAAATGGCAATTTCATTTTCAATCAAAGCTATATTGACTGCGAATTCACCATTTCGTTTGATGTATTCTTTTGTTCCGTCCAAAGGATCCACACACCAATTCAATGTCCAATTTTTACGAATATCAAAATGTTGATGTTCACTCTCTTCTCCTAGTACTGGAATATTTGTTTCTTCAAGATGTTTTAAAATCACTTTAGATGAAGCGTAATCGGCTTCTGTAACTGGAGAACCATCGCTTTTATACAGTGAATTGAAACCATTGGAATAAAAATTCATTATCACCTCCGATGCTTCGATCGATGCTATAATTGCTTTTTGATATGGAAGTGAAAGTGTCTTCAATTTTTATTATTGTTTCAAAGATAACAAGATAAAACAAAAAAAGAGGCCTCCTAAAAAGCCTCTTTCAATAATGTGTAGTTGAAAACTATTAATGTCTTACAACCAATTTTCTGCTTGCTAATTTTAATCCTTCAGATTCTATTGTTACGAAGTAAACTCCATTTTTGAAATCTGATGTATTAATTTTTGATGAAGTGATGATTGATTCAGAATAGATTACATTCCCTAACAAATCAATAACTTTAACCAATCCTTTATCAGTATTATTTATTTGAATTGATACAAACTCATCTGAAGGATTTGGAAACATTTCAAATTTTAATTCATTTTCCAACTCTTGAATATTTGCAAGTTGGTTTACTTGAATAGAAATAGAATCTTCATAATTAACACAATCCCCAAAATATAATTTGTAAAGTCCTAGCGAATTAGTAGAAGCATTAATATCAAATTCCACCATAGTTGAATCTCCGTTTGCAATTACTAAAGGAACAAAAGATGGTGTACAAAAGGGATTTAATATTGATGGTGCAAAACAAGATGATTGGAAAGCAAGATGATCAGACCAATCAGCTGGAATATTTAATTCTTCTAATCTAGTTATTCGCCATGATTTATTATAACCTGTTAGATTTTTAATACTCATATAAACATTTATAATTTCAAATGAGTTAGGATAGACATTGAACGTTCCATTACCTGAAGAATAATCAGTATTATCATTTGTTGCAACACAATTATTAGATGTAGCAATTACCTTAATTGAAATACCATCTTGGCTATTTCCAAAAAAAGGAAGAATTAATAATACTAGTGATGTAAGAAAGTTGTTTTTCATAATTTGAATTATTTGATTTACACGAATTTAACTGATAAATAAATCAAAAAAAAGGTTAATTCAATAAAATTAATAATCCCAAAAACATAATTGAAATACTATAATCTTAGTTATTAAAAATCAGTAAAAAACTGATTACAAGAGATTTAATTGATTGACAAAATTCATTAATTTAGCTTAGAAGTGCAATAAAGAAAATTTTACGTACAAAAAAAGCGATTGAGTTTCATTTCAATCGCTTTGTAAATAATTTTTATTGATAATTAGTGTCTTACTACCAATTTTCTGCTTGCTAATTTTAATCCTTCAGATTCTATTGTTATGAAGTAAACTCCATTTTTGAAATCTGATGTATTAATTTTTGATGAAGTGATGATTGATTCAGAATAGATTACATTACCTAACAAATCAATAACTTTAACCAATCCTTTATCAGCATTATTCATTTGAATTGATACAAACTCATCTGAAGGATTTGGAAACATTGAAAAACTAGGAGTTTGTTTCAACTCTTTTATTCCAGCTGTGTAATTTAATTGTACTGTAATTGAATCATCAAAATTTGTGCAATCTCCTAAATATAATTTATAAGTACCTGTTCCAATTGCATCAGCAGTAATATGAAATAGAATAGTTCCCGATGCGCCATTTGCTACATCCAATGTAAAATTATTATTTTGAGTACTTGCAGGTGTACAATATGGATTTAATGTTGATGCCGCGAAGCAAGTTACTCCAAAACAAACTGAATTCGTCCAAGTTGAAGGCACATCGGATTGAGAATCTCTGGTTAATCTCCATGATTTTGCGCTTCCTGTTGTATTTGTTACTTCAATATCAACCGGATAATCATTAGCAGCATTTACATTTACAATATAAGGTGAATGACCTGACGAGTAATCTGTTCCATCGCCACCTACAATTTTCATGGTGATTCCATCTTGAGAAAATGCAGAAATTGCAAGACCTAAAATTGCAATTGAATTAAGTATTATTTTTTTCATAGACTCTAATTTAAAGATTATGAAACAAATATATTAATAAAAAAGGATGAGAAAAACAATTTAGTTTCTAATTTTTTAACTACACAGAACTCTCATATTCAATAATAAACTAAAAGAAAAACTATTTAAATAACTGAATTAAAGATTGTTAAATAAATGTATTTAAATAAAAAACCATAATAGGAATGCAATTGAATCTTCAATTATATGATAATTTGTACTTTTAAAATCACTTATCTTTGAGTTCGGCAAGGTTCTTGAATTGGATCTTCTAAAATTTAAAAATTACACGTCATGAAAAAAATAGCTTTATTATTAGTCGGAGTTGTATTTGCGTTCTCTGCTGTATCACAAGAAGAAGGTTCGCATTTAGGTGAAGGAAAAAAATTACCTTCTGTTGAATTAAAAACAATGGATGGCAAGACAGTAAACATGGCTGAACTTGGTTTCAAAGGACCAGTCGTAATTAGTTTTTGGGCTACTTGGTGTTCACCATGTAAAAGAGAGTTAAACACCATTAACGATTTATATACTGATTGGCAAGCAGAAACAGGTGTTAATTTAGTTGCGGTTACAATTGACGATACTAAAACAATGAGTCAAGTACCGGTTTACGTAGATGGTAAAGGTTGGGAATATTTAGTGGTATATGATCCAAACGGTGATTTTAAAAGAGCAATGGGTGTAAACAATGTTCCTCATACATTTCTTATCAATTCAGATGGTGTTATTGTATATTCTCATAACAATTACGCTCCTGGTGACGAAGATAAATTGTATGAAGAAATATTAAAATTGGTTAAAAAATAAATTGATTACTCCATTTTCCTTATGCTTATGTATAAAAAACTTATATCATATTGTCTTTTATCAAGTGCATTTACATTAAATGCGCAAGAAGATAAAGGTTCCATTACTGGTAATATTGAAAGTACATTTCAATACTTGAGAGCAGATTCATTAATTGGTGCAACACTTCCACCAGAAAAAGGCTTAATTAACACTTATATGAATGTATTTTATACAAATAAAGGGTTTAAAGCTGGAGGTCGTTTTGAGTCATATGCTCCACATATTAATGGTTACCCATATGTATTCAGTGGAACAGGGATAGGTATGAGATATGTTGGATACACCAATAAATTAGTAGACGTTACACTAGGTAACTTTTACGAACAATTTGGAAATGGATCATTGTTTAGAGCCTATGAAAATAGAGCTTTGGGATATGATAATGCTATGGATGGTATGCGTCTGATAGTTAAACCTCATGCTGGAGTTGTATTCAAAGGAGTTTACGGATATCAGCGCCAAGCCTTTACTAATGGTAGAGTTGAACTTTCCTCGGGCATTGTAAGGGGGGTAGACGGAGAAATACATATCAATGAATTATTTAAGAGTTTAGTTGATAAAAAATTTGACATAACAATTGGAGGTAATTTCGTTAGTAAATTCCAGAAAGATGATAATGATAAATTGATTTTACCTCAAAATGTTGGTAGTTATGGAGGTAGGATAAAATTACGCTATGGAAAACTGACTTTTGATGCTGAATACTCCATCAAAGAAAATGATCCTTCTTCGGATAATAAATATATTTACAATCAAGGGAAAGCTGCATTTTTTAACTTTGGTTATTCAAAAAAAGGATTTGGTTTTTCATTTTCTGGAAAATCAGTTGATAACATGAGTTATAGATCCGACCGAACGAAAGGATTACAAATGGATTTAATCAATTATTTGCCTTCGATGAATAAAACACATACATATAATTTAGTAGCTTCTTTATATCCTTATGCAACACAATTAAATGGTGAAGTAGCTTATCAAACTGAAGTTGTTTATACTATTCCAAAAGGATCAAGTATTGGAGGAAAATATGGTACAACTATCAATGCGAATTTTTCGACTGCATATCAACCACTTCAATCTACTTCAGGTATTAATCCAAAAGATTCAACTGGAATAGCTTATACAAGTGATTTATTCTCAACAAGTAAAAATCTATTGTGGCAAGACATCAATGTAAGTATTTCTCGAAAATTTTCAAAATCATTTAACTTAATACTAAATTATTTTGACATAAAATTAAATAATGATATTGCTAAAGTAACTGAAGATGCAACTGGAATAATTAATGCGCATATCGGTGTCCTTGAATTTGGTTATAAAGTAAATAAAAATCATTCTTTTAGAGTTGAGTTACAAGAGTTAATTACAAACAAAGGTAAAGGTAGAGATAAGGGAGATTGGGCTACAGCAGTAGTAGAATACAATTTTAAATCAAACTGGTTTTTAGGAGTAATGGATCAATATAATTATGCGAATCCTGAAGAATCTCTGAGAATTCACTATGTAATCGGTACTGTTGGTTATGTCCATGAATCAACTCGATTTACAGTTTCTGTTGGTAGACAAAGAGCTGGGTTATTTTGTGTAGGAGGAGTTTGTCGAAATGTACCTGCATCAAACGGACTTACACTTTCATTTACACAAAGTTTCTAAACATTTAACGCTAAATATAAGATTTATGAAAAAGATAATTTTAGGCGCAATCACTCTTCTAGCTTTCACATTTCAATCGTGTGACAAAGTAAAAAATCCATACCCGAAACAATATGTGGACATTGACACCAACTTATTATTTGGGATGAACTTAGAAACGTATAAAAATACATTATGGCCAAGTTTTGGTCCTAATACAAATACAAATGTAAATGTTTTAATAGAGGATTTTACTGGTCATAAATGTCCAAATTGTCCAAATGCAGCAATAGAGGCAAGAAATATTGAAGGACAACATGAAGGTAGAGTTTTTGTAGCGACTATTCACTCTGGAGCTTATGCGACCACTTATTTTCAAAATTATCAATTTGCACCATACACAGCAAATTTTACAACTCCAGAAGGTTTAGAAATATCAACTGAAATATCAGACGGAGGTTTTGGTGGAAATCCATCAGGAACAATTAATAGAAAAACATTTGGAGGTTTTATTTTTCAAAATTATTCTGGTTGGGCATCAAATGTTTCATCCATATTAACCGCAAATATTTTAAAAGTGAATATTCAATCAAAGTGTAACTACTTCCCAGAAACTAGAGGTGTTTTTTTACATACTGAGGTAGACAAACTTATTAGTGACTCATTAGAATTATATCAAGTTGTATACCTATTAGAAGATTCGATCATAAAACCACAAACTTTGCCAGATGGAACTACAGATTTAAATTATGTTCATCGAGATGTTCACAGAGGAAATATTGATGGGAAAGCCATGGGAAGAAAAATTACTGAAGACATGAAAGTAGATAAAAATGGGGGGGCTTTAAGCGGAAATAAATATTATTTAAATTACAGTTATAAATTACCAGATCAATATAATCCAGATAATATGCATTTATTGATATATGTATACAGAAAAGATACAAAAGAAGTTCTACAGGTTATCAAACAGAAGATTAAGCCTTAAAGAATTTTGATAATAAAATTGTAAAGTGATTCAAATTATTTGGATCACTTTTTTTTTGATAAATATTTAAAATCTATGAAAATTATAGAGGTTCAAGATATACTGATAACATAAAAACAACCTTGAAATTTAACTATCTCAAAATAAACAATATAAATTTAAAAATATATACAAATACATGCTTTATTAGTTTTAACGAATTCAATATTCGTTAATTATTTAAATAGTTTATAATTAAAAATATAGGTTTATTTGCAGCGATAAATTATTATTAATCATTCTAAATTTTTTTATGAAAAAAATCTAACTACATGACAAAAAATATAAACAATTGATTATCAATAAATTAAATCAGAAAATATTTGTTTAAGACCTTAGAAATCAGTATCTTAGATGATGTTTCGAAGCAGTCATTCAAGTCCGATTTCCAAGGTTAGTTACGAAGATACA
>CANGHX010000120.1 GCA_947453715.1 Flavobacteriales bacterium
ATATGACCTTTTAAACGATACTTTGAAAGCAATTCATCACTTTGATGGTCTAAATGGAAGGAATGATAAAAATATCTCGTCTAATATTTCAAGTTTAATAGAGATATCAGAAAATATTTTATTAGGTGTTACTTCGGATGGTGGGATTTTTAATAATGGTATAATTTACAAGATAGATTTAGTTCAAAACAGTTTTACTAATTTGTTTGATTTTTCCAATCAGATTGGTTTTAAACCTAGTAATTATATTTTAAAAAAAGATGGGTGTATATATGGGACCACACAGTCTGATGGACTTTATTATCCTGGTACAGTTTTTAAATATTCATTTAATGATAACCTTTTTACCACGATTTACGACTTTGGTTATAATCGAACAGGGTATAAATTTTTTATTACAAATGATAATACTTTATTGTTTAATTACACTTCGCAAAAAGGGGGGCTGATCATTGATATTAATACAAATCAAAATAATATTATTCTACAGGATATTAATTCAAATTTTCTTGAATACGATTCAGTTTCAAACAAAATGTTTGTCTTTGGTAGTAGATATTTGAATGAATCAAAAATATTTGAATATGATTTAATAAATTCAGCAATTGTAGATAGTGTAATTTTAGATTATTCAAAGGTAGGTAACACTTGTTTATTCCTGAAATATGAAAGTAATTCAAATCAATTTTATTTTGTAAATTATTCAGCAGGTATTTTAAAAGTTACATTAACAGACAAACAAGTTGATAATATTGCACCTTTTAATGATAATAATTATTTCCTATTTCAAAATTTATCTAGTGAAAAATATATTGGAATTTCAATTATTGATGGATATAACAGTTTATATATAATTGACAATTCTATATTAAAAGTTAAATCAATTTTTAACCAATATTTAGACGGATTTGGATTTTTTTATACTCCTGTTTTAGCTGGAAATGGAAAATTATATGGTGTTACTCGTTTTGGAGGTATTTATAATAAAGGAGTAATCTATGAATTTGATCCATTTTCAAACGAATTTGCAGTTAAAGTGAATTTTAAAGATGAATTTGGAATAGAGCCGATTACTCAATTATGTTTGAGTAAAAATGGTAAACTTTATGGAGCTACTTCTAAGGGAGGTATTTTTGATGATGGTACATTTTTTTCTTTTGAACCAAATTCAGAAGAATTTAAAGTGATATTAAATTACAATAATGTAGATGGGTTTTATTATCCATTATTCATTTTTGAAAATGAATTTCAAACTTTTGAGCTATTCAGTTTTAATAATGGTAGCTATAACAATTTTGGTCGAATAGTGAATTATTATTATGATGAAAAACGTAATGAGTATTCAATTAATAAAATTTACAATAATCCTGACGTTTCTATGGATTACATTGTAAAATCAAAAATATCTAATAAATATTATTTCATTTCAGCATTTTACAATCTACCATATACTGGGATATTAATAGAATTTGATGCGCAAAATAAAATCTTTAGTGAAATTAAGAAGTTTAAACAAGAAGAAGTTATGTCTATTAATACTAACAGTTTAGTTTCTGATAATGAAGGGAATTTATATTTCAGTTCATATTTTTCTGGATTATATAATAAAGGCTCTATTTTTAAATTCAATATTTCCAATGAAGAGTTATTAAAACTTTATGATTTTAACCAAAATGAAAATATGAATACTTCGAGATTTGAGCATCATGATCAATTTTTATTTGGTGCTACAATTTCAAATTATTACATCAACGATGAAAAAATCTTTAAGTTCAATCTGCAAACTCTAGAGTACAATGATATTTATTCATATCAAAATGAAATAAATTCTTATTTTGGATTTAAGTATTTATCATTGGATGATTTATTAACGCCAAGTGAGAACTTCATCTATCCGAATCCTGTAAATTCTGAATTGTTTATTGAATTAGAAAATGATTCAGAGATTTCAGTATATGATCAATTAGGAAATCAATTATTAAATAAGAAAGGATACAAAGGCAGAAACTTTATAAGTGTAGGTGGATTTGCAAACGGTATTTATATAATTAAAACAGACAATCAAAAGTCTAAGTTTGTAAAATATTAAAATTCTAATTCAAATAATTGAATTAATAATTTGTTAGGTTAAACCATCTTTCTGAATTAACACTTTCATCTAAATTTCATTCTTCTTATATTCGCAATTCAAAATTCAGAAACAATGTCAATAGAAGTAACGAATCTTACTAAGTTTTACGGTGAACAAGCAGCTGTTAGAGACATCTCATTTTCAGTAGCCAAAGGTGAAATCGTAGGTTTTTTAGGTCCAAATGGTGCTGGAA
Source organism: Flavobacteriales bacterium (assembly GCA_947453715.1). GTDB lineage: Bacteria > Bacteroidota > Bacteroidia > Flavobacteriales_D > Crocinitomicaceae > CAIUKX01. Next base: position 2,325 of record CANGHX010000120.1, read on the forward strand.
AATCAACTACAATGAAGATTATTACTGGTTTTATTCCATCTTCTGCTGGTGAAGTGAAGGTATGTGGAATGACAGTTGATGTCGATAATTTAAAAACAAGACAATTGATTGGTTATTTACCTGAAAACAATCCATTGTATCTGGATATGTATGTGCGTGAATACCTTGAGTTCGTTGGTAATATTTACAAAGTTTCCAATGTTAAAGATCGTGTTTCTGATATGGTAAAAGCAGTTGGTTTAGAAGTTGAACAAGCTAAAAAAATCGGAGCTTTATCGAAAGGATATCGTCAAAGAGTTGGATTAGCTCAAGCGATTATTCATGATCCACAAGTGTTGATTTTAGATGAGCCGACTTCGGGTTTAGATCCAAATCAATTAGCTGAAATTCGTGATTTAATTAAAAAAATCGGAAAATCTAAAACTGTAATGCTTTCAACACATATTATGCAAGAGGTGGAAGCTATTTGTGATAGAGTTGTAATTATTAATAAAGGTCAAATTGTTGCAAACGACACTGCTGATCACTTACAAATTGATTTATCTCACCAAACTGTTTATGTTGAATTTGATGCTGAAATTTCAAGAAATGCATTAACAAAAATCACAGACGTTAACAAAGTTGAAGCTGTTGGTAAAGGTTGGTTAATTGAAGGGGTTGGCGTTGAAGATTTACGTAAAACAGTTGCTCAATTTGCTCAAAATAATAACTTATTGGTATTGACTTTAAGAGTTGAAGAAAAATCATTAGAAGAAGTCTTTAAACAATTAACAAAGTAACATTATTATAAAATGATAATGTACTTTCAAAATTTAAAAAAAGCAATATTAAAAAATAGAACAACTTCAATAATTGTATTTTTTGCACTTTTGATTTTTTGTACTACTGCATGCAATAGCCATGGGTATTTTCATGGTGATGAACATTATCAAATTATTGAATTTGCAGGTGTAAAATTAGGAACTCATCAATCATCTGAATTAGCTTGGGAATTTTCGGAGAAATTACGGCCAAGCCTCCAAACTACATTGGTGTTTTTTATTATCAGCATTTTAAAGATTATAAATGTTATTAATCCGTACACGCAACTCTTTATTTTAAGATTGATTACAGCTCTTTTTGCTATTTATGTAATTAAATTTTCCGTTGATAGAAATAGATATTTATTAAAAGGAAAAGGTATGCAGATAGCCTTTCTCTTAATTTCATTTTTTCTTTGGTTCATACCTTTCTTAAGTGTTCGATATTCTTCTGAAACTTTATCTGGTTTATTCATGTTGTTTGGTATTTCACTTTATGATAAGGAGAAAAGATACAATTCAATTCTTGTTGGCTTTATTTTCGGTATAAGTTATTTATTTCGTTTTCAAATAGCTTTTGCATTTATAGGTTTTTTATTTTGGTTTTTTATAGTTGATAAAAGAAATTGGAAAGAAATTTTCAGATTAGGAATACCATTTATAGGAGTTGTTTTAATCGGAATTGTAATAGATTCATGGTTTTATGGAGAATTTGTTTTTACTTCTTGGAATTATTTTCACGAAACAATGCTAAAAAAAGATTCTGTTAGTTTTGGTGATTCTCCATGGTATTATTATTTAGAAAGTATTTATACTCTTCCATCAAAAATTATTGGAACTTTTATTTTATTGAGTTTAATATTAGTATTAATGTTTTATCCAAAAAATAAAATGATTTGGATGATAATTCCATTTTTAATATTTCATTCTTTGGTTCCACATAAAGAAGAGAGATTTATTTTTCCAATTATTTATTTTTTTCCTCTAATATTGATGCTAGCCTTTGATTTAATTTATCAAATTAAGCAAAATTCTATTTTGAAAAAGAGTTATACTATTTTGTTGATTTCTACACTTTTGATAGTTAATGGAATAGGGTTACTTGCCATGAGTCAAAAATCTGCTGGTTTAGGGAGGATGGAAATATCTAAATATATTCATGATCATTACGGAGATAAGAAGATAAATTTAATTTATTCCATTTGGTCGAATCCATACGATCCTTGGCAGGGCCTTACTGCAAAATTTTATTCTGAAAAAAATATTGAGTCTGTAAAAATTGATAAGTTATGTTTCCTAAACGATTCGTTATTATTACAGAACAGCAGTAATCTTTTAGTTATTCGAAAATATGATAGAGAGTATGATGAGTGTAAAAATGTTCTAAATTCAAAAAACATTAAACTTCTAGTGAAGAGTGTACCGGATTGGATATTAAAGTTAAATAATAAATTTTATAATTATCCAGACCAAGATGTGTTTGAATTATATTCTATAAACGGAAAAGTATCTAATTAATTCATAATTTCTATTTAACTTCGTGCAAACGAAACTATAATGAAGAAACTATTACTACTCATTGGAATAACTGTTATTTCAATTCTTTCACAAGCTCAAATTTCAATCCCAGCCAACGACAAAGGAGATATTATCCTTATCAATTCGTCGCTAAAAAAATCGAAAGGAATTCCTTCAAAAGATTTAATGGATCGTTTTCCGATTTACAAGTTAAATGGAGAATATTATATTTCTGTTTTAGCGAAAACTAACAGTGTTTTTACAAAAGAACGTGTTGCTGAAAAAGGAATTATTTTTGGTTCTAAAATCGGTGATATAGTATCATTAAAAATCCCTGTTAATTCAATTGAAAGTTCTATTCAAAACCTTGGTTTGACGTATTTAGAATTAGGACGAAAAGTTATTCCTAATTTGGATAAAGCAATTAAAGATGTAAGAGCCGATTCGGTTCAATATGGTTTAGGATTACCTCAAAGTTTTACTGGCAAAAATGTATTAATTGGAATCACAGATTGGGGATTTGATTATACACACCCAATGTTTTATGATACAACGTTAACACAAACAAGAATTTTAGCAGCTTGGGATCAATATAAACTTTCTGGTCCAGCACCGATAGGATATTCATATGGAACTGAATATGCAACAATTCCAGATTTGTTAGCTGCTGGTTCTGATACAGCGAATATTTACAGCTACGCAACTCATGGTTCACATGTCGCAGGAATTTCAGGTGGAAGTGGTGCGGGAACAGTTTATAGAGGAGTAGGTTTTGATGCTCAGTATTTATTTACAACATTTTTGGTTGATAATGCTTCTGTATTAGACGCTTATGCATGGATGTACGAAAAAGCTCAAACTGAACAGAAAAGATTAGTCATCAATATGAGTTGGGGATTATATTACTTAGGAACATTAGATGGGAATTCTCTTTTAAGTCAAGCAATTGATAATTACTCAAATTTAGGAGTTGTATTTTGTAATTCAGGAGGAAATAACGGAGGAGTTAATTTTCACATAAAAAAGACTTTTTCAAATGATGTACTTTTAACTAAAGTTGAATTCTATAATAATCCTTCTTTAACAACTTATTGGGGGCAAAGTATCACCATGTGGGGAGAAACAGGAAAAGCATTTAATGTGAAATGCAAAGTTGTAAATGCGTCAGGTGTTGTTCAAAATGAATCACCATTTTATTCTACAACTTTAACAACGAGTTATGTAGATACTTTTTTTGTAGTTGGAAATGATACCGTTTTTTACAATGTTTCGGCTGATGCTGTTCATCCTGTAAATGGTAAACCTCAAATGAGATTTCGAATTGCAACAACGAATACAGCCTTGAAGATAGCGTTAGAAGCAACAGCTGTTGATGGAACAGTTCATTTTTGGAATTTAGCGGAATTGGTTAATAATGTAGGGAATATGGGTACAGCTTTTACGGCTTTAAATACTAATTATACAGTAGGAAATGATAGTTATGGAATTTCAGAACCTTCTTGTACAAATAGTTTAATAAGCGTTGGTGCATATGCATCTGAATACCATGGTACAAATGGAACATTATTAGGTGGAGCAATTACATCATTCTCAAGTAAAGGTCCAACAATAGATGGACGTGTAAAGCCTGATATTGCTGCCCCAGGAAGTAATGTTGGATCTTCGTTATCATCATTTACGGATAATTCATATACACTTTTAACTTCAGTGAATTTCAATAATAGAACATATCCTTTTGCTCGTTTTTCAGGTACCTCAATGTCTTCTCCAGTCGTTACAGGAGTTGTGACATTAATGCTAGAAGCGAATCCAAACCTATCAGCGCAACAAGTGAAAGATATCATAATGACAACGGCGAGACAAGATATTAAAACGGGAGTATTACCAGATACAGGAAGTGTAATTTGGGGATTTGGTAAAATCCATGCTTGGAAAGCTGTTCAGTTAGCTTTACAAACTCAAAGTCTATCTGAAATTTCACATAATGATTTCTTTTATGCCTATCCAAATCCTGCAAAAAATGAAATTAGAATCAATTATTCTATGGAAATAGGAAAAGGACAAATTGAACTTTTAAATATGGAAGGTAAAGTTGTTAAATTAATTCCTTCAATTACAAATTCAATTGGAATTGAAGAATTAAAATCAGGATTTTATTTCCTAAGAATTACTGCTGATGGTTTTGTGCATACTGAAAAAATAATTAAGGAATAGTTAAATTACTTTTCTTCGAAAATGCTCTCTAGATTTAGGGAGCATTTTTTATATCATAAAACTGAATCGCAATAAAAGAAAAATATAGTATATTAGAAGAAACTTTTTTGATTAAAAATGAAACAATTAACAGTTATTTTCTTTTTGTTTATTCTTTCAAGTTTGAACATGTTTGCTCAAGAAATCGAACATCATCATGATATTCACTATTCTTTTATAGAAAATAAAGGTCAATGGAACCCTAAAATTTTATTTCAATCGAAATTTAATGGCGGAAATTTATGGATTCAACAAAATAAGTTTTTATTTCACTTTCAAGATTTTTCGTTGATGCATGATATGCATGCAGGAGGGAAGCCAAATAAAAATTCGAAAATTGCACAAACAGTCGTTCATTTGAATTTTATCGGTTCAAATGAAGTGAATGAAATTCAAAAAGTAAATCCTACAGAAAGCTATTATAACTATTTTTTGGGAAATGATTCTACAAAATGGGCTTCGGATGTTCATGGATATAGTGAAGCGACTATGTCAAATTTATATGATGGAATCGATTTAAAGATTATTGAAAATAAAAAGGATTTGAAATATGAATTTCATGTTCAACCTAATGCTGATCCTTCAAAAATAAAATTGGAGTATGTTGGTCAAAAATCAATTGAAATAGACAAAGATGGAAATTTAGTTGCACAAACAGATTTAGGAAGAATTATTGAAAAAAAACCATATACCTATCAAATTATCAATGGAAAAATCAGTGTCGTAAAAAATGAATTTAAATTAGAAGGAAACAAAGTAGTTTTTGATCTTGGTAGTTTTAATCCTGAATATGAATTAATCATTGATCCTGTTTTGGTTTTTGCTACTTATAGCGGTTCACATTCAGATAATTTTGGTATGACCGCGACTTATGCGCATGACGGTTGTGCGTATTCAGGTGGTACAGTATTTGGAAATAAATACCCCGCCCCTGACAATGGAGCATATGATATTACCTCAAGTTTTTCTGTCACTAATAATGGTAACGGTGCTGGCTATGGAATTACAGATGTTTTTATTTCAAAATATTCTGCTGATGGAGCACATATGTTGTGGACTAACTTTATAGGAGGAGGAAATTCTACTAGTGGAACAGAAACAGTTCATAGTTTAATTGCTGATAAACAAAACAATTTGTATTTTTTTGGAGCTACTTCTAGCATTGATTTTCCTATTGTGAATGGATTTCAGGTACATCATGCAGGAGGAACACCTTATTTTGATTTTATGAATAATGGAGTGTTTTTTCAAAATACTGGAACTGATATTTATATTGCAAAATTAAGTGAAAATGGACATCAGCTATTAGGATCAACATATCTTGGTGGCTCAAGTAATGATGGTGTTAATACGATCGACAGGAATTTACAATATTTAGATGCTAGCTATCAAAATGTTCATTACAATGTTTATGGTACCACTTATGATTCAATTACTCCAAATTATGGTGATCAGTTTAGAGGGGAAATCATGTTAGATAAAAATAATAATGTTTTAGTCGCGAGTTGTACAAGATCAACTAACTTTCCAGTAATTAATGCAATTCAATCAAATAATGGTGGAAAACAAGACGGAGTAATTTTTAAATTGAATAATTCGCTCAGTAATTTGCTTTTTTCAACTTATTTTGGTGGTAATGAGAGTGATGCTTGTTATTCTGTTAAGATTGATTCTAATTTTAATCTCATTTATGGAGGTGGTACAATTTCTCATAATTTACCTACTTCGCTTGGAGTAATTCATACAACTTATTATGGAGGAAAAACGGATGGTTTTGTTGGGAAGATAGATGATGTATCAAATACACTGATAGCTTGTTCTTATATAGGGACTACAAAAGAGGATCAAGTTTATTTTGTTGAATCCAATCGTAATAATGAAATCTTTCTATTTGGTCAATCTATTGGAGGTACATTTCCAATTATAAATGTAGGTTATTCCAATCCAAATAGTAATCAATTTATTGCAAAATTAAATCCTCAAATTACTTCGGTTATTAATTCAACACTTTTTGGAAATGGTGATATTAATTCATTGGCTTCTCCTTCAGCTTTTTTAGTTGATCTTTGTGGAAATATATATACATCTAGTTGGGGAGGAAATATTTTTGGAAGTGCAATGAATGGAATGCCGATTGTATCCAACGATAATTTATACCAATCAAGTAATGGATTTGATTTTTATTTATTTGTTTTGGACAGAAATTTTAATCAAATTATTTATGCTTCATATATTGGAGGTAATCAATCTCAGGAACATGTAGATGGGGGAACTTCAAGATTTGATAAAAATGGAGTAGTTTATCAATCTGTTTGTGGAGGCTGCGGAATCTTTGGTGATGGTTATTCTGATTTTCCTACCACGCAAAATGCATATTCAAAATTTAACTTAGATTCTGCAGGATGCAACAACTTGGTTTTCAAATTCGATTTCGGAATTATCCCAAAAGCAGAATTTATTCCAGATCAAACAATTGGGTGTGTTGATTTTGCTGTCAAATTAAATAATACTTCTACAGCTTCAGACACCTATTTATGGGACTTTGGAAATGGAGTAACAAGTTCTGTAAATTTTGATACAACTATTATTTATACTCAACCAGGAGTGTATCAAGTTTATTTATATGTTACCGATAGTATTTGTCAA
>CANGHX010000121.1 GCA_947453715.1 Flavobacteriales bacterium
AATGTTTCTGAGAATGTTTGGTGATTTAACGGTAGTTTTTTTTTAACCACAGAGTAAAAGGAGTAATTCACAGAGTAACACAGTGTTTTTTTCATAAACAAACGCTGAAGTTAAAACCTAACTAACACATTTAATCCCAACACAAAACTCAGTGAAACTCTGTGCGAAACTCAGTGGTTAAAACCTAGCAGCCCCTCATTTAACTCCAACACATGACTCAGTGAAACTCTGTGCAAAACTCAGGGCAACTCTGTGGTTCCCCCAACATCCAAAACAAAATCAATTAAATTTTACATTTCCATTCAATTTCCATAAATATTTTATTACTTTTAAAGTGTACATATTCATAACGTTTATGTGCATTATCTTAACAATAAAATTATTTACTAATGAATAGACATATTAGAAAAGTTGCTATTCTTGGATCAGGTGTAATGGGTTCTCGAATTGCTTGTCATTTTGCTAATATTGGTTGCGAAGTCTTATTATTAGATATTGCTCCAAAAGAAACAACACCACAAGAAGAAGCGAAAGGTTTAACTATTGACTCTCCTATTGTAAAAAATAGAATTGTAAATGGTGCTCTAGAATTTGCAGTAAAATCAAACCCTTCTCCACTTTACAGAAAATCATTTGCTCAAAGAATTCAAACGGGAAACTTTTCAGATGATATGTCTAAAATTGCAGGATACGACTGGATTATTGAAGTTGTTATCGAACGTTTAGATATTAAATTACAAATTTTCGAACAAGTTGAAAAATATAGAACTCCTGGAACATTAATTTCTTCTAATACTTCAGGTATTCCAATTCATCTGATGTTGGAAGGAAGAAGTGATGATTTTAAAGCGCATTTCTGTGGTTCGCATTTCTTTAATCCTCCTCGTTATTTACAATTATTAGAAATTATTCCTACTCCACACACAAAACCTGAAGTAGTTGATTTCTTAATGGAATACGGACAACTTTACTTAGGAAAGAAAACGGTTTTATGTAAAGACACTCCTGCTTTCATCGCTAACAGAGTTGGTGTTTACGGAATTATGGCTTTGTTCCATACTGTTGAAGAAATGGGATTAACTGTTGAGGAAGTTGATAAATTAACCGGACCTGTATTAGGTCGACCTAAATCTGCAACTTTCAGAACTTGTGACGTAGTTGGTTTAGACACTTTGGTTCACGTTGCAAATGGATTAAAAGCAAATTGTCCAAACGATGAAGAATCAAAATTATTTGAATTGCCTACTTACGTTTCAAAAATGGTTGAAAATGGTTGGTTAGGCTCAAAATCAAAGCAAGGATTCTACAAAAAAGTAACGAATGAAGCAGGTAAAAGTGAAATCTTAACACTTGATCTTAAAACATTAGAATACCGTTCAGCTGAAAAAGCAAAATTTCCAACATTGGAATTAACTAAATCAGTAGATGATTTAAAACAACGAATCAAAATATTATTCTCAGGAAAAGATAAAGCGGGTGATTTCTACCGTAAACTTTTCGGAGGATTATTTGCTTATGTTTCAAATCGTTTACCTGAAATTTCAGATGACTTATATAAAATTGATGATGCTTTAAAAGCGGGATTCGGTTGGGAAATTGGTCCTTTTGAAACATGGGATATTATCGGAATTGAAGCAGGTTTACAATTAATTGAAGGAGCAGGAAGAGAACCTGCAGCTTGGTTAAACGACTTAAAAGCAAACAACATTACTTCATTCTACAAAACTGAAAAAGGAAGTAAACAATATTACGATATTGCAAGTAAATCATTTGTAACTATTCCTGGAACCGAAAACTTAGTTCTTTTAGATGCGCTTCGTGCTGAAAATACTATTTGGACAAATGGAGATACAACAATCGTTGACTTAGGAGATGGAATCATCAACTTGGAATTCCATACAAAAATGAATACGATTGGCGGTGGAGTTATCCAAGGCATGCATAAAGCAATGGATTTAGCAGAGAAAGAATACAAAGGATTAGTAATTTCTAATACAGGCCAAAACTTCTCAGCTGGAGCAAACGTTGGAATGATTTTCATGATGGCGGTTGAACAAGATTATGATGAATTAAACTTTGCTGTTAAAGCATTTCAAGATGCGATGATGCGAGTTAGATATTCAAACATTCCAGTTGTTGTTGCTCCTCACAACCTTGCTTTAGGTGGAAGTTGTGAAATGTCAATGCACGCTGACAAAGTGGTTGCTCATGCTGAATTATACATGGGATTAGTTGAATTTGGAGTTGGACTTATCCCTGGTGGTGGTGGAACAAAAGAATTTGCGAAACGATTATCAGATGAATTAAATGCTGGAGATATTAAAATCAACCGTTTAAGAGAAAAATTCTTAACAGTTGGACAAGCGAAAGTTTCTACTTCAGCTTATGAAGCTTTTGACTTAGGTTATTTGAGAGAAGGAATTGACGAAATTGTTGTTAGTAGAGATCATCAATTAGCAAGAGCAAAAGAAGCAGCTATCGAATTAGCAGACAAAGGATACGTTGCACCGAAAAAAGGTAAAAACGTTACGGTTCTAGGTCAAGAAGGATTAGGAATAGTTTACGTTGGAGCAAATTCAATGCTTTCAGGAAATTATATGTCAGAACACGATGGTGTAATCTCAGAAAAATTAGGATATGTTCTTTGCGGAGGCGATTTATCTGAAAACACAGTTGTATCTGAACAGTACTTGTTAGACTTAGAAAGAAAAGCATTCGTAGAGTTGTGCATGCAACGCAAAACGTTAGAAAGATTAGAAAGTTTGGTTAAAAATGGGAAGATCTTAAGAAATTAGACACATAGAATTTAGACACTTAGAAATTAGATGTTAACAAAATAAAAATGGCTATAAAACGACATAATTTTAGAGAATTAAAAATTTGGCAGGAATCAATGAAAATTGTCAAATCTGTTTATTCTCTAACATCAAATCTTCCTTCAGATGAAAGATTTGGTTTAGTTAGCCAAATTAATAGATGCTCTATTTCTATCCCTTCAAATATAGCTGAAGGTTCAGGTCGAACTTCAAATAAAGAATTTATTCATTTCTTGAACATTAGTATTTCTTCTTCATTTGAATTAGAAACACAATTAATTCTTGCAAATGATCTATTTAACACTGATTCAGAAGAAATAATTGAAAAAATAAATGAATTACAAAAAATGATAGTTGGATTTAAGAAAAGTCTTGATGTTAAATATGATTCAAGTCTAACTTCTAATTTCTAACAATCTAATATCTACAAAAATGAGTCAAAAAGCATACATAGTAACAGGATTTCGTTCAGCGGTTGGAAAAGCTGGAAAAGGAGGGTTTCGTTTTTACCGTCCGGATGATTTAGCGGCAGATGTTATTAAACATTTGGTTGCGTCTGTTCCACAATTAGATAAAAACAGAATCGACGATGTGATCGTTGGTAACGCTACTCCGGAAGCAGAACAAGGATTGAACATGGGACGTTTAATCTCATTAATGGGATTAGACACTGAAAAAGTTCCAGGTATGACTGTAAACAGATACTGTTCTTCAGGATTAGAAACAATTGCAATAGCAACTGCAAAAATTGAGTCAGGAATGGCTGATTGTATTATTGCAGGTGGAGTTGAATCAATGTCGGTAATGGCAATGGGAGGTTGGAGAATTGTTCCAAATCCAAAAGTTGGTAAAGAACACCCAGATTGGTATTGGGGAATGGGATTGACAGCTGAAGCAGTTGCAAATAAATACAATGTATCAAGACAAGATCAAGATGCATTTGCTATCAAATCACACGATAAAGCAATTGCTGCAATCAAAGCAGGGAAATTCAAAGATGAAATTGTACCTGTAACAATTGAAGAAGTTTACTTAGACAAAAACGAAAAACGTCAAGTTAAAAGTTACGTCGTAGATACAGACGAGGGACCAAGACCTGGAGGAACATTAGAATCTTTAGGCGCTTTGAAACCAGTATTCGCTGCTAATGGTTCAGTAACAGCTGCAACTTCTTCTCAAACATCAGACGGTGCAGCATTCGTTTTGGTAATGTCTGAAAAAATGGTGAATGAGTTAGGTTTAAAACCTGTTGCTCGTTTAGTATCTTATGCTGTTGTTGGTTTAGAACCAAGATACATGGGAGTTGGACCAATCGAAGCAATTCCAAAAGCAATTGAAAAAGCTGGTTTAAAATTAGAAGACATTAACCTTTTTGAATTGAACGAAGCATTTGCTTCTCAATCTTTAGCTGTTATTCGTGAAGTTGGATTAAATCCAGATATCGTTAACGTAAATGGTGGAGCATTAGCATTAGGACACCCACTTGGTTGTTCTGGAGCAAAATTAACAGTTCAAATTATCAACGAATTAAAAAGAAGAAATCAGAAATACGGTGTTGTGACGATGTGTATTGGTACAGGTCAAGGTGCTGCAGGTGTAATTGAGATTTTATAATTCTATATTCTATTTAGAAAATAATTAAAAGGTGGCAAATGTCACCTTTTTTTTTATCTTTTTAATGTCCATCCTAAACTAATACCTGCCCAAAGTTGAACAGATTTTGAACTAAACGGAATATTTTTAAAAAGCGATGAAGTTACATGAGAAGAATGATCGTAAACATGCTCTTCATTGAATCTTCGCTGAAAAAAATAACCTGCAAAAACAGGCGTTAATTCTGCTTTAAAAAACAAACCTCCCTCTTGTTTTTGATATCGATATCCAATTTTGGGTGTAAAATATAAATATTTTTCATGTGACAAATATTTATAAACATAAGTAACATATTGACCACCATAATTCATCATGCCTTCTGAATCAACTGTACCCCCAAATTGTTGAGTAGTATGTCTAACTGTATAGACAGGTGTCAAACCAATGCCAATTTCAAATTTATGTTCAGTTTTACCATATAGAAAATTATAGGAGACTGGAATTGAAACCCCATATTCGCATAAAGTACTCTTTGGAATAACAGAAACACCAACTGAAAATGATCTATTAAAATTTTCATTTTTCTGAAGAAGTTTATCATAATTTAATGAATAAAATAAAGATTGTCCTCCGATTTCTAAATACAAAGAATTTCTCTTCACATTATTTGACATTGTATTTGTCTGAGATAAAGAAAATAAGGATAAGGCAATTGAAAAAAGAATTAAGATTGATTTCATTAGTTTTAAATGTTTTTTGATATATAACGGAATTTAGAAAATATTATTGCTCCTGAAATAAGAATACGTAACTTTGAATAATAAAAATTAATAAAATTGAAACGTTTTTTTAAAAGTAAATGGTTTAAAATTCCATTTTTTACTGGTTATACATTATTGGCTTTAGCCGGTGTTTTTTATATCGGAACTTTTCTGGCAATAAAATTCAAATGGACAAATGAATCAGGTGCTGTCGATACGAATACTCGCTATTTCCAAGAAATTCGTGATAAATACAATCAGGCATTTAAGAAAAATTTATCGAACGATGAAATTGCCCATCACGAAACTTTACATCGAATTTTAATCTTAAATAAATACTTTCCTCAAAACGCAAAATATATTTTAGACGCTTACATCAAAACAAAAGATGAGAAAGAAACGTTAAAAATGTTAGCTGCGGTAGAAATGTATTTAAAAGAAAACAAAGCTTATATAGCTGAAGTCAAGGCTTTTGAGAAAACTTTGCACAAACCTCATCTCCATAAGCAAAAAGGAAGTGCCTTTGATTGGATGAATATTAGTGAATGGCAAGTGTTCAAAACAGCTGTTTCTAAGGATCATAAAATCATTGACTCGGTTGCTAATTTAACTGGGGTTGAATCTAGATTAATTGTTTCTTGCTTGGTAGGAGAGCAAATTCGCTTATTCAATTCGAATCGTGAGGCTTTTAAAAAATGGATTGGTCCTTTAAAAATACTTTCGGTAGAATCTCAGTTTTCGTTTGGTGTAACTGGAATTAAAGAATTAACAGCACAACAAATTGAAGGTCATTTAAAAAATGATACAAGCATTTATTATTTAGGAAAACAATTTGAACACTTATTGGATTTTAAAACTGGAAATCCAACTGTGGAAAGAATTAATCGCCTAACAGATTTTCATAATCATTTTTATTCCTATATGTATGCAGCTTTGTTTTTAAAACAAATGAAAGTTCAATGGGAGAAAGCGGGTTACCCAATTGACGATAGACCTGAAATATTAGCGACATTGTTTAACGTCGGATATCCTCAATCTGTTCCGAAAAAGAACCCTCAAGTTGGAGGTTCAACCATTAAAATTGATGAAAAACCACACTCATTTGGATCGATAGCTTATGAATTTTACTATTCTGGAGAACTTTTTGATATGTTCCCATTTAAACCGAAAAAATTTGATTGGAATGCTGCGTCGTAATATTCAACTTATTTTCTTTTGCTGTATCTTGACTATTCCATTATTTCATTGTCAATCAAAAGATACTGTCAAACAAACCCAAACTTATTCAAGCGATTGGACAGAGTTGACTGAAGGCTTATCCTATTCTGAAGTAGACGGACCAAAAAAATCAATTTTAGGAGATTCCAAAGTAAGCATTGTCAAATTCAATCCGAAAAAATTTGATTACATGATGCTATCTGCAACTCAATTTGATAGTGTTCCAAGAACAGTTGTTCAATGGGCCGATTCATTTCAATTGAATGTAGTAATCAATGCAGGAATGTACAACTTAGCGAAGCAATTAGAAAGCAAAGGCTTTTTAAAGAATCATGGACATGTAAACAATCCTGTTTTTAACCCGAACTACAATGCTGCAATTGCTTTTAATCCTATTGATACAGTAAACAATACGTGTTTCAATATCTTAGATGTAAAATGTACTTCTTGGGATCACATCAACTCAAAATATAATTCTTGTGCACAAGGAATGCGTATGTTAGATTGCGATGGAAATCCATTAAGTTGGGATAAAAAGAAACAATCGTGCAGTATGTTGATCGCTGCAAAAGATACAAAAGGAAATGTTTATTTCATTTTCACCCGCTCACCTTACACGCATACAGAAATGATTCAGTTTATGCTAAAATATCCTGAAAAATTAACGAATGCCATTTACATGGAAGGCGGACCTGAAACAAGTTTATTCATCAGAGTTGGTGAAACAACTATTGAAAAAGTAGGAAGTTATGTGTCTAATACCTATCCTAATGACAATAATAAAACCTATTGGCCTTTACCAAATGTGATTGGGTTGAAAGTGAAGAAATAATTTTTTTCATTTTCTTTGTTTACCTTTTTGAAAAGTGAACATCTATAGAAAACAATTCACTATGTCAACCAAAATGATAGACAAAGATTTAGAAACCGAATTAAAAGCGCTATATAAAAAGTGGCCGGAGATTAAACGTTTTTTAGGAACGTTCGGTTGTTATTCTGTAGATGCTGAAGATATTTTTCAAGAAGCATTAGTAATTTATTCGAGAAAAAAAGGGAGTGAAAATTTTCAATTAACAGTTGATCCATTTCATTATGTAAAAAGCACTTGTAAATTATTATGGTATAATGAAGCAAGAAAGCAAAACAAACTTCCTAAAACAGAATTAACTTCTGATGAAATTGAAATGGAATCAACATGGTTTCAAAAAGAAATGAAATTGAAAACCATCGAAACGGCAATCAATCGATTAGGAAAACAATGTCAAGAAATCTTACAATTATTCTATGGTTTAAATTGGAACATGGTGGATATTGCTAAAAAAGTAGGCTTACGAAACGAAAAAGTGGTAAAAACGCAAAAGTATCGTTGCTTACAAAAAGCAAAAGAATTAACTGAACAAGAATTAAAAAGTTCAGAAGAAACTATTTATTCACTTTAATCCAAAATCAGTATGAATACAGATTTTACAACATTGATTAATCGTTATTTATCAAACGAATTATCAGATTCTGAAAAAGCAACATTCGAAAAAGAATTAGTTCAAAATAAACAACTACAAGAACAAGTAACCTTTCAAAAAGAAATTATTGAAGGAATTCAAAGAGCTGCAACAAGATCCCAAATTCAAAAAATTGGTAAAAGATATCATTTCCAAAAAGGAATAACAACTGCTGGAATTCTATTAACCATCATTCTTACAGCAAGTATCTTGAGTTATTTCATTTACAATTCAATTTCTTCTGATGAAAAAAATACTGAATCTTCTATTCCCTCCTCTTTGATTGAACAACTTGAAGCAATTGCTCCAATAGAAAATTTAGCTTCAGAATTTTTTGTATGGAATGGAAATGATAGTATTATATTATCCAAATCGGGTGTTTTATTATCTATTCCTGAAAATGCTTTTTTGTTAGATGGAAAACCTTATACAAAAAACGCAGTCATTCAATGGCAAGAAGCTAAAGATGCTGCAACAATAGTTAAAAGTGGCTTAAGCACCATGGCAGATGATCGATTATTGGAAACACAAGGCATGTTTGGTTTCCAAGCTTATACTGAAAAGGGAGAAAAATTAACCGTAAATCCTAAAGTTGGTGTTTATGTTCAAACTCCTGTGAATGAATACAAAAAAGACATGCAATTGTTTTCTGGTGAAAAAGGAAAAGACGGATTGATAAATTGGACTAACCCAAAACCATTAGAAAAAATTCCAGTTTCGGTAGACATGAAAGATTTGGATTTTTACCCAAAAGGTTACGAAGCCAAATTAGATGAATTGAAAAAACCGACTAATAAAAAGTATCGTGATAGTTTGTATTTGAGTTTTGATGAGGGGAAAAAATCTTTTAATTATATAAGCGATGAGGTTAGTGCTGGAGAAATGCTTTTTAATTCAAAATGTTCAGCATGCCATCAAGCACACCGAGATGGTACAGGACCTAAACTTTTCCAAATTAGACAGAAATGGGCAAATGACTGTAAAGTCAAAAATTTAATTTATCAATGGGTAAACAATTGGCAATTAGCAGCTACAAAATCAGAATATGCAGCTACAAAAACAAGATATTCAGCAGCTGCAATACAACAATTTCCAGAATTAAAAAAAGAAGATATAGATTTAATTTTTGATTATATTGATAGTCAGCCAAAGTTCACAAACAAATCAATAGACAGTATTAAAACAATTTCATTTATTCCACCCTCAAAAGTATTAGCATTTTGGAATCCAGAATTCAATAACACGCTATTAGCAACACGAGAATTTGAAAAACGAATGTCTACAATTCATTCAACCTGTGATGAAAAGTTATTGGATCTTTATACTTCTGGATTATCAAAATCAATGAAGTTGTTAGATGAAAAAGCTGTAAAAATGGGCTACAAACAATTCAACGAATATGTAAGTGAAAATATTGGAGCAGTTAATCCTGATAGTCCACATTATAAAAATTTAGAGCGTTTTTACAAAGATGCTATTGAACAACTTCAAGAA
>CANGHX010000122.1 GCA_947453715.1 Flavobacteriales bacterium
CATCAAATCTTTTACATTCCCCATTTTTTTCACTTGTTGCAATTGCGCCAAGAAATCGTTGAAGTCAAATTGATCTTTAGAAATTTTCTTTTGAAGTTTTCTTGCTTCTTCTTCGTTGTAATGCTCTTGTGCTAATTCCACCAAAGAAACAACGTCACCCATACCTAAGATACGGTCAGCCATTCTTTTTGGGTAGAAAACGTCTAACGCATCCATTTTCTCACCAGTACCTACAAATTTGATTGGCTTATCAACAACCGTTTTGATTGTCAACGCAGCACCACCTCTTGTATCACCGTCTAACTTCGTTAAAACAACTCCGTCAAAATTAATTTTTTCATTGAAGGCTTTCGCTGTATTTACAGCATCTTGACCTGTCATAGAATCCACAACAAATAAAGTTTCAGAAGGATTGATCGCTTCTTTCACTCTTGCTATTTCATCCATCATTTGCTCGTCAATCGCTAAACGACCAGCAGTATCGACAATCACTACGTTAAAACCGTTGCTTCTTGCGTGAACAATCGCATCTTGCGCAATTTTAACTGGATTTTTTTCTTCTTTATTTGAATAAACTTCGATCGATAATTGATCTCCAAGAACATGTAATTGGTCAATCGCAGCTGGACGGTAAACATCACATGCAACCAATAATACTTTCTTCCCTTTTTTTGTTTTTAAGTAGTTACCTAATTTCCCTGTAAAAGTTGTTTTACCAGAACCCTGTAAACCAGACATTAAAATGATTCCTGGATTTCCTTTCAAGTTGATTTCAACTTCATTTCCTCCCATCAATTCTACCAACTCTTCGTGGCAGATTTTCGTCATTAACTGACCTGGAGAAACTGTTGTCAATACATCTCTACCTAACGCTTTTTCCTTTACTGTATTCGTAAATTCTTTCGCTGTTTTGAAGTTAACATCGGCATCCAATAAGGCTTTTCTAACCTCTTTTAACGTCTCTGCAACATTGATTTCAGAAATTTGTCCGTGCCCTTTTAATACTTTAAACGCTCTCTCAAACTTATCGGTAAGATTTTCAAACATGTTTTTTCAAATTTTTATGGTGCAAAAGTAGGTAAAAAATAGGAAAAATTGTAAATTTGTTAATATAAAAAAATTGAAAATGGGAATACAAAACACATTTACGATTCACACTAATTCTGTTGAGCAATCAAATGCCTTAAAAGCTTTTGTTAAAGCCTTAAAGATGGAGTATGTTGTTGCGAAGGATGAATTAAATATCCCTGAAGAACATAAACAAATTGTTAGAGATAGAATTGCTACTTCAACTAAAGAAAATTACATATCTTGGGAAGAAGGAAGGAAGAGTTTAAAATTCAAAAAATAACTAATGAATTTCCTAATCAAACTTGACCTAAAAGCTTTAAACGACATCCAAAATGCAATTGATTATTATGACGATAAACAAATTGGATTAGGTGAAAGATTTGAAGCTTATTTAAACAAATACTTTAAAAGCCTTTCTAAAAACCCTTTTTATCAAAATCGATATGACAACATACATTGTCTGCCTTTGAAAAAATATCCCTTTATGATTCATTTTTCAATTGAAGAAAATCAAAAGTCAATTTACATTCATGCAGTTCTGAATACAAAGTTAAATCCGAATAAGAATTGGGTTAATAAAAACAATTAGTTTTTCATTTTATAAATCGCCATCAACATTTCTATTATGAATTGCCTTAAAAATTATAAATCGTCAATACATCAACCCAAATAAATACAACGGAATGACGTTTCCGGTTCCAAATTCAATTGAATCTTTTGCGATGTAAGCATTTTCCAAACCGACTATTTGTTTTTTCTTTTTGTTTTTACCTCCTATTTCAAACGTATATTTTTGATCGATTAAAAAATCCGCTGATTCTGATAAATTAACTTGATGTAAGCCTTTGAGTTGATTTACAAAAAATGTTTCTCGAGATGTTCCAACGTCACTCACACCATCTGTTAGCGCATTTGCGATATTGGTATTGTTTAAATAGATTTTTTCAGGTTTTGTTAATATCCCAATCCCTTTATTTGGCTTGTTGACCAATGCTATGATTCTTGCTTTCTCGAGTAAAAACAAAGCGTGAAGTAAAGTAGGTCTGGAAACTCCAATAATTTCACTCATCTTGCTAACATTCACTGTAAACGGAACATTAATTGAAATCATATAAATCAATTTCTTTAATTTAACCAATAAGGAATAATCTAAATTTTCAATCGCATTTACATCGACATCTATAATTAAATTAATTGTGTTTCTTAATTTTTGATAATAATCTTCGGTTTCTTCTTCGATAAAATAAGGATAAGCACCATATTTCAAATATTCTTCAAAATAATAGATTGGTTTTACTTTTGAAACAACATCTGAAGCTATTGATACATGATTTTCTAAAATTTCTGTCAAAGTAAACTTTTGCAACTCAATTCCTGATTTCAATTGAATAAATTCCCTTAACGACAATTCATTCAAATCGTAATTTAATACTCTTCGACTTAAATCAGACTCAGATTTATAAACCTCTAATATTGATGATGATGTGAAAACGACTTTTAAATTCGGTAAATCATCATAGATCAATTTTATTTCTCTTGACCAATTGGGATATTTATGAACTTCATCTAACAATAGAATCTCTCCACCAATTTGCTCAAATTTTTCGGCTAATTCTATTAGATTATTTGACAAAAAAAATAAATCATCCATGGAAGCATAGAGTACTTTTTTTCCTTGTTGGAGCAATTTCTTACCTTGTTGAAGTAGAACCGTTGTTTTACCGGAACCTCTTGCTCCTTGAATTGATATCATTCTAGTTTCCCAATTGATTCTATTCAATAAATAGCGCTCAATCCCACCATTTACCCCACTCAATTTACGATTACTCTTTACCAATAACGATTCCATATCTTACTTCTTTACCATTACAAATGTACAAATAATGTTATTAATAAAAAACAATAATATGTTTTTTTTGTTAATAACAAATAACATTTTATATTTAAAATTGTTACTTTTATTTTACAAAAATAAATAAACTGTAGAATTATGGATTAGAATTATAAATACTAGATTTACCTGTTCTGATGGGTATGGACTTCTAATTTCCACTAATGATTGAGCTTTGACTTCGTTACTGAGTTTTTATCGAAGTAATGAGGTAAAACGTTGATTAGTGGAAGTTTTTAGTTTTTCGATACAAATTCAAGTTCACAAATAGCGAAGCATTGCAAATGCATCGCAGCGGGAAATAAGTTCAATTAAATATTAAAACGTTTTGGTTGATTTTTATCTTCTTAAATTTCTTCGGGCCATTGTTTTTTCACTAACAACAGGGTTATATTTTACTATCTCTACATTTAATTCTTCAGCTATTTGTTTAATTAATGTTGAAATTTTTTCTAAATTATTATCACTTTTTAATAATATTTTATGTCTATGTGTTTGATTTAATAAAAATATTTCAAAAAAATCTTCTTTAATACTTGCTACCCTTGCACCAAAATTTGAAACATTATAACTAAGTCTATGGCTCATAATTGTAATATAAGGATAGTTATCTAACGATTTCCATTTCCCGACTTTCAAACCAAAATAGCTATAGTATTCTTTATACTTTTTTGAATTTTCCGAATCAATTTCTATCAATACCCCCTTAAATGTAAAGCACACAAAACTTGGTAATATTAGCATAATACCTCCTAAAATGGGCATATGTGATGAAAATATAATATACAAAGCCCACAATATAAAAAGGACTGCAAAAATAACTATTCGAATAGGGAAATAATTTCCAAATTTATATTTAATTTTTTTATTCATTTTTACAAAATAGGATCAATATTATACTTTGCTGGTTTTTCACCTTTATCAAGTTGAACAAATATGTTTTTTCTTATAGGTTCTAATCGCAACCCTTCATTTGGTGAAATATCAAACGAATATGTTTCTATTAATATGTTCAACCTACCTTTATAATAATCTGATGGTTTTATAGAAACTTCAAAATTCATTGCTTTAGGATTATTTACAACAATCTTACGTAAGAAAGCTTCATCAATAAAGCGTTTTTTATATTTGACTACTATTGAATCATTACATTTAGAACCAACAACTTTGACTTTTAAAAATAAATTATTTTTAGAGTATTTAACACTTACGAACTCTGACTTTTCACTACCATCTGAATTACTAAGAATAATTTTACCTCTTTTATCAAAAAAAACTACTGAGTTGTATTTTTTTAAATTATTTCCTCCATAACTAGCACTCATTTTTGTTTTTCCATTTGAATAAAATAATGTCCTTAATATTGGTTTACTATTTTTAAAAAGTATTTTTTCTGATATATTACCTACTTCATCATATTTGACATATGAGCCATTAAGTAAGTTGTTTGAAGTTTGAGCTATAGATTCTAGTTTACCATTTTCATAGTATGATTTTAGTTCGCCAGTCATAACATTATCCTCAAAATTAGTTAATGTACTAACTTGGCCACTTTCAAAATACTGAATGAATTCAACTTGTAAATTGCCTTTAGTATCACTATAGCTTAAGGTTTTAATTTTCCCATTACTATAATATGTTTTCAAGCTTTTGAGATTATTTGTACAACTTGATACAAAAAAAATGAATATCAAATAAAATATCTTTTTCATCAAACCAAATTCAACTTACTATTCTTCCTACTATAACCAAAATAGACAATTAAACCAACAACTAACCAAGCTCCGAAACCGATCCAGTTGGAAAGGGCTAATTCACTCATCATGTAGAGACAACTTACCAAGCCTAACATTGGTATTAAAGATAAATTATGTGTGATGGAGAAATAAGTCAAGATAAAGCAAATGATGAAAAAGAAATAAGTTGGTATTTTATGTGAAAACAATCCAAAACCTGATTCATACATTTGAGATTCATTGATTTTTAAGTCTTTTAAGGTTTGAATGTATTCTTTTTCTTTTAATGAAGTCAGATAAGTTTCCACATCATTGTCGCTTTTCGCAAATAAATCCGTTTTTTCAGTTGCCAATTGATTTTTCATTTTGATTACTTGCTCTGATGAGATTGAAGTCAACAATTCTGTTGGTTGAATCAATTGTTTTTCATTCGTTAAGAAGGCTATCGTTGCTGTTTTGTTGTAAGTAAACGTAAAAACGATTCCAGCAACTAACAAAAATGGCATTACATATTTTCCATTCACATATGGTGTTTTGAATTTTCCTCTAGGGATGTCTTTTTTGTTTTGCAATACCAAAACTCCGGCACAAACAACTACAAAAGCAAACAATGTTCCGATACTACACAAATCAGTTACCCATGTCAAGTTCAAAAACAAAGCTGGAACTGCTACCACAAAACCTACAACTATCGTAGCAAAAGAAGGAGTTTTAAATTTCGGATGAATTTTCGAAAATTTCTTCGGCAACAAACCGTCACGACTCATACTCATCCAGATTCTTGGTTGCCCCATTTGGAATACTAACAATACACTCGCCATTGCAATAACAGCACTTACCGCAATAATTCCCGACATCCATTTTAAATCCAATTTATCAAATACAAATGCCAATGGATCACCTACATTCAACTCCGTATAATTGACCATTCCTGTCAGAACCAATGCAATAATAATATATAAAATCGTACAGATAATAATAGCCCACATCATTCCACGAGGTAAATCTCTTTGTGGATCTTTACATTCTTCAGCAGTAGTAGAAATGGCATCAAATCCAATATAAGCAAAGAAAACAGCCGAAACTCCTTTCAATATCCCTCCTACTCCATTCGGCGCAAACGGATTCCAATTATCTGTATCGATGTAGAAAATTCCAACTGAAATAACCAATAAAATAATTGCCAATTTCACGACCACCATCAAATTACTCGCATTTTTTGATTCTTTCATTCCTTTGTAAACCAAGGCTGTAATCAAAATAATAATCATCAACGCAGGTAAATCAGCTACAATATGAAATGATCCTATTGAAGGTGCATATTTGTAAGCAGTGTAAGCATTTTGCAACGCACTATCTAAATTGATAAATTCCTTACCACTTTTCATCAAGTTGATTGCTTCGTGGTAACCATTATATGCTGTAAAGTAATCCATTTGAACCCATTGCGGCAAATGAATTCCCTTTACTCCAAGGAATGGAATGTGTAAATTCTGAAGAAATCCGGTAAAATAATCACTCCATGAAATGGCTACTGTAATGTTACCAATAGCATATTCCATAATCAACGCCCAACCGATAATCCATGCGATAATTTCTCCAAAAGCAACATAGGAATATGTGTAAGCAGAACCCGAAACAGGCACCATTGAAGCAAATTCAGCATAAGCAAAAGCAGCAAAACCACAAGCAATCGCCGTAAACAGAAACAAGAAAATAACCGCTGGTCCACCGTCAGCACTCGCTTTTCCGATAGTAGAAAAAATTCCTGCACCGATAATTGCTGCAATACCAAAAGCAGCTAAATCTTTCACTCCTAAATGACGCCCCATAGAGCCATGACCTTCTTGATTGTCTTTATCGACTTTATCTAAAATATCTTGAACTGATTTTTTTCGGAATAAATTATTTTTACTCATAGTTATACTTTAGTCTTAATTGTAAGTAAATGAATACTTTTAAAGATTATTGAGCCGTAAAAATAGAAAAATTAATGAAATAGTTCGAAATGTACCAACCAAATTAGTTTTCATTTCGTTCTAAGAAAGTATTCTCCTTTTATCCTAAAAATAAACCATTTAGTAAAAAGATAAAATGAGAGTAAAACAAATTAATTAAGTTTGAAATAAAATTATAAAATCATGAAAAAACAATTACTAATTGCTTCATTAGCATTTGCATCAATTACGAATGCACAAAGTTTAACACAAGCAAACGAACCAACTGTTGGACAAAATTCAACTATGTATCTTTGCGATTCAAATGCAACAAATTTAGCTTCAGTAACTGGAAACTCAGCTGTTTGGGATTATTCTCAACTTGGTAAATATACAAGTCAATTACGAACTATCAATATTATTGATCCATCAACTACTACCAATGCTTCTTCATTTACAGGTTCAACAAGTGCATTTGAGATTCAAAATTTCATAACAACCTATTCTAGCTCAACATCTGGAGCGAGAAATTCGCAAGGTTTTGTATTTCAGGAACCAACTTTCGGAAATGTAATTGCTGAATATTCTTCAAACAATGAAGTTTTAATGACATACCCATTTGCATATAGCAATACTTCAACTGATAATTTTGCTGGTACGCTTTCATTTTCATTAAATGGAATTCCTCAAAACCCTAGTTGTACAGGTTCGGTTACCTCTACAATCGATGGTCAAGGTTCATTAAAAGTTGGAAATACGACAATTCCAAATGTAATTCGTTACAGAATTGAAGATCACACATTGGCTACAATCACGTTTGTTGGTGACATTGAATTCATTAGAACACAGTATGAATATTATGATTTGGCTAATTCACAAATGCCAATTTTTATTCATGCCAATGCAATTATTCAAAATGTAGGTTCAACAACTCCATTAATTGATCGTTCTTTGGTATTGTCTTCTATTCAACCCACTAATATCGTTGGAGCAAATGCAGGAATTTCATATAACAATATCGCTAATTTCAGTGTTTATCCAAACCCAACAAAGGGAGAATTAAATTTCAAAGGAGTATTTTCTTCTGATGCTCAAGCAAGGTTGATAGATCACACAGGAAGAGAAATTTTAGGTGCATTTTCATTGATAAACGGTTCAAAAATTGATTTATCTGCTGTCAATAAAGGAATGTATATAATTGAAATAACAAATAATGGGATTAAAACATCTCAAAACATTGTTGTAGAATAATACTTTTTAAAATTAATAATGAAAACTGTCTAAAATTTTAGACAGTTTTTTTTTGTTCTAGCTCGAAATTAAATCTGTAGTGTTAACTTTATTCACTTTTTGGATTATAGAGTTAAATTATATAGATATAAAATGAAACAGTTATTACTAATACTTTTTTTTATTCCTTTATTTAGTTGGAGTCAACAAGTGAAAGAATTGACAAATGAAGAACGTGCTTACTTATATCATACTGTAAAAAATAGTCCGATTTTAAATAATCATTTTGGAAAATACTTTGAATATAAAGGACCCGAAATACTTTTCCCAAACAAAGAAATTAATAAAGATTCATTAGAAACATTTATAACCGTGTTTCCTGATTCTTTAATCATTTATACACAAGAAATCGCAAAAGCACCAAAAGGATTAGTTATAGAAGCCGCTAATAAAATGGCATTATGGGAATTGAATCGGATTTTAATAGCAAAAAGAGGTACACCAACTGAATTAGAACCTTTTAAAAATGATTATGAAATTTTCGCTGCTATTTTGGTGAAAAATTTACCTCCTGCGGCTTTAGAAAAAGAAGACGGAAAACTTGTTCCTCATACAAAATTAGATAATGTACTAAATCCTCAAATGAGTTTTGATGATAAAACTGCAATGCTTGGTTCGTATCATTTTTTAACTCCAAATGACCAATTAGTAACTATTAATGCTATAACAACTTCAATCAATCAATACATTGAACAAAGAACACGTGAAATATATTTAGCATTAAATGGAAGTTATTCTAATTTCAAAAATGTGGTGATTGCTGCGGGAGATGGTTCTGTTAGTTCAAGTAATTTCGAAGACAGAGAAAGCAGTGATAAAAGTAAATGGGTAAATGGAATTCCAAAAACAGTTGGCCTTATACCTTTTTCAGCGAAATATTCTCAAGCAAATGGATCTATTAGTGCTAAAATTGATCCTTTAACTGTTTCAACAAGTGATTTCACAACTGCTGGTGATAACAAAATAACGAATTTACACATTGATGTTTGGGGTTACAATCCAGAAAAACAAGTAACTGTGATTATTGAAAAAAATGGTTTATGTTATCCTCTTTTCAATTCGGGAAAATCTCGTTTCCTTTCGCCTGATTCCGCTTTTGTATTTGGAGGCACATACAAACAACGCATGAACGACCTTGAATTTAAAAAGATAAAAGATTTAAATGAAATGGTTTATGGCAAACGTGGATTTGATTATTGGATTGCTTATAACAAAAAGAAAAAAGATCAAACAGAATTGATAATCATCAAACTAGAAAAAAAATATTCCGACTTTGGTTATTCGCCAGTTGAAGTCAGCAAGAAGAAAAGTAAAAAAAATGTTCAACGTAAAAAAAACGATAATAGTAGACTTGAAAATTATTCACTTTCTGACCATTCTGCAGCAGATGAACGATCAAAAACTCAAGCTGAAATTGTTCGTCAACATGCTATTTTCGATGAATA
>CANGHX010000123.1 GCA_947453715.1 Flavobacteriales bacterium
ATTAAAATTTTCGAAAGAAAGCGAATAGGGAGAATTTCTTATTCGCTTTTTGGTTTTAGAATACTTTTTTTGATGAATTTTCGAGCGAATTCTAATTACTAGGGTAAATAATATCGTTTTAAACAGCAATTTGTTCATTTATAGTTGCATATTAAAATAATTTAATTATCTTGAGATTGTTAAATTATATGGTTATGAACTCGATTGTAAAACATTCGCCGATTTCTTTTTATTCTCCTAAAAGAAATAGTGGGAAATATTTTTCTAAAATTAGAAATTATACTTTTCTATTAATAATCACATTAGTTTGTAATGTCAATTACATTGGTGCACAATATTGTAATACTGCCACAACAAATGTTGCAATAACGCCAACGGGTTCTTCTCAAAATACTTCAACTTATTCTTCAGGATATAGAGCATTTAATTTTTCGGCTACAAGTGGATATACGTATGTTTTTTCAACTTGTGGGAATAGTTCTGCTGATACATATTTAAGACTTTATGATAGTGGAACGGGGGGGAATCTAGTAACTTCAAATGATGATTATTGTACCTCTCAATCACAAATATCTTGGACTTGCTCTTCGTCAGGAACTTATTCAGTATTATTAACAAGTTATAGTTGTGCAACACTAAGTAGCTCTACCTATGTGAGTTATTATTATTCATCATCATGTGGTGCTCCAACATCATTAACAACTAGTTCGGTGGCACAAACAACTTGCACTGCATCATGGACTGCACCTGGTTCAGCACCTGCAAATGGTTATCAGTGGGAAGTTCGAACATCAGGTGCTGGGGGAAGTGGCGCTACAGGATTAGCAGCAAGTGGTACAACTGGTGCAGGTGTTGTATCAGCTTCAGTTACAGGTTTATCAGCAAATACTACTTATACATTATATGTAAGAAGTGATTGTGGAAGTAGTTCATACAGTTCTTGGGCAAGTTCATCAACATTTAAAACAGTACCTTCAAGTGTTACTGGCTTTACATGTTCAACAGTTTCAGCAACTTCAATTTCGTGTAGTTGGACAGCTGTAACTGGCGCTTATGGTTATTATGTATTAATTGATCAAAGTTCAACTTATAATGGAGATTTTAGTGGGTCTTCGATTGTGTATGATCCGTCAGTAACTAAAACTTTTACTGGTTTAAATCCTAATACAACTTACTATGTTCACGTTACTGCCTTTAACACAGGTTGGGCTTGGAGTGGGGCAACAAATACTTCTGGTTGCACAACTCCAGTTGATCAAGAAACGTGGTCAGGAGGTACAAGTACTAACTGGAATACAGCTTCAAATTGGTCAGGAAATTATGTTCCACTGTCGACGACAAATGTTACAATACCATCAGGCACTACTTTTTCACCGTCTATTGGTTCAACCATTACTGCTGTTTGTAAAAATTTAACAATTAATGCAAGTGCAACTTTAACAATTGGTAATACAGGTGCTGGAGGAGGTTCATTTTCAATTTATGGTGATGTCACAAATAATGGAAATATCTATCATACGAGTGATTTAAATACTAATTTATACGGAACTAGTAATACATTTGGAGGAACTGGAAACTTTGCCTATAATAATGAGTTTGTTTCGTTTGCAATTCAATCTTCAGCAAATTATACATTGTCTAGTAATGTAACAATGCTGAATCAAATAAGAATAAGTTCGGGTGGAACTTTTAATTTATCATCTTATACGATTTCAATTTATACATTCAGCTTTGATGCGGGTACGATCAATTTGAACACTGGAACTATGGAAATAGGTAATGCAATTAATTACACTTCAGGTACATTAAATGTAAATACGGGTACAATTTACTATAATAGTGGTGCAACTGTTTGGACAAATTATGGATATACTGCAGGAAGTCAAACGATAAATTCTTTTACCTATTATAATTTAATTGTACGAACGAATAATGGTTACACTGCTACACTTGGAGATGCTTCTACTGTGATAGTTAATAATGATTTTACTATTCTAAATCCAAGCACGGCAGGAGGAACAGCTTCTACCTCTTATGATGTAACCGTTGCAAACAATTTGATAGTTGGAAATACAGGAAATGCATTAACTTTAAATTTAGCAAATAGACTTTATAGAGCTTCAGGTACTGGAACGATTACTATGGGAAATGTTTCAGGACATGCTATTAATGTAACATATGCAGATGCTTCTAATTATGCAATATCAGGTTTTGGTACCCCAACATTTTACGGGACATTTACATACAATAGTGGAAGTGCTCAAAAAGTAATTCCAGCAACTTACAATAACTTTGTGTCAACTGGTTCAGGAACAAAAACACTTTACGGAACAGTTGATATTAATGGAAATGCGACATTGTCAGGAGGGAAGTTAGCACAAAGTACTTTTGATATTACGGTTGCAGGAAACTGGACAAGTTCGGGAGATTATTTTACGGAAGGAACGGGTACAGTTACGTTTGATGGTTCAGGGAATAGTTCCGTATCAGCTACAACAGCAATGATTGGAGGAGCTTCTGGTGTAACAATTTTCTCAGAAGATTTTGAAAGTACTTGGACTACATGTTCATACCCGAATTCTTGGTCATCTGATAGAACCTGTGGCGGAACAGAAGATGCTGGTTACAGTGCTGCATGGCATAGAAATGACAATACGGGAAACAACTGGAATTATTCTTCTTCCGGTTCTTATTCCCCAACTTTTCAAAGTGGGGCATATTCTGCTCGTTTTCA
The DNA here is from genome assembly GCA_947453715.1 of Flavobacteriales bacterium. Classification (GTDB taxonomy): domain Bacteria; phylum Bacteroidota; class Bacteroidia; order Flavobacteriales_D; family Crocinitomicaceae; genus CAIUKX01. Next base: position 2,735 of record CANGHX010000123.1, read on the forward strand.
CACTTATGGTGTTTCTTCTTCTGTTTCAGCTTATATTGAGAGTCCTACAATTAATTTGTCAACTTATACAAATTGCTCATTAACATTTTATTATAAAAATTCTGGAGGAACTGATCAATTAGAGGTGCTTTTTTATAACGGTTCAACATGGGTTAGTCAAGGAACATATACTACATCAAGTTGGGGCTTGCAAACTATTTCTGTTTCAGCTGGTTATCAAATAAGTGGATTTAAAGTTCGTTTTAAGGCTACATCTGATTTTGGACTATCAGATATTGGGATAGATAATATTAGTTTAACAGGTGATTCAGGGACAACATACTCAGGAGAAATATTCAATAAATTTGAGGTGAATAAAACTGGTGGGGGTTACGTTACTTTAGCTTCAAATATGAGTGCTCAAACAAGTCTGACATTAACTTCTGGTTTGATTAAAACAGCAAGTTACACGTTGACTTTAGGGACATCTTCTGCAAATGCAACTGTAACGGGAGGTAGTTCATCTTCTTATATCGTTGCTTATGATAATAGCGGAACGATAGGTTATGTTAAGCATTATGTGAATTCAAATGCAGCATATTCATTACCTATCGGAGATGCAAGTTATTATGTGCCAATGACTTTTACATTGACTTCTGCAACATTGTCAAGTGCATATATTACTTCTTATACAAAAGCAGTGAAAGTGCCTGGTTTAAGTACTTCAGTAACTAATTATGTAAATAGATATTGGGAGGTGAGTCCATCAGGAATTACAAGTCCAACATATACGATAGCTTACACTTATGATAATTCGGATATTGTAGGTTCCGAAACAAACTTTAAACCAGTTAAAAAAAGTTCCGGCACATGGTATAAGCCAACTGGTTGTACATTTTTGACAGGAACAGCGCAAGGTACCGGTTCTTTGAATGCTGCGACGAATACATTAACTTGGTCTACGCTAACATCTTTTAGTTCGTTTGGTGGCGCTGGTGATCAAGCTGTTGCTCTTCCGATTGAGTTGTTGTCTTTTGATGCAAAAAGATATCAAGGGAATGTAAAAGTAAATTGGAAAACGGCTTCAGAGATTAATAATGATTTTTTCACAATCGAGAGAAGTATCGATGGCGAAAATTTTGATCGAATTTCGGAAGTTGATGGAGCGGGAAATTCTACCCATATTATCTCATATTTTATGATTGATACTGATTATAAGAATGGGATTAATTATTATCGCTTAAAACAAACGGATTACAATGGTTCTGAAACTTTATCTGAAATAGTTGCCGTAGATATGACAAAAATGCAAGGTGAAAAAATAATGACTGTTAATGCTACTGGACAAGAGGTAAATGAATCTTATTCAGGTTTAGTTTTCGATATTTATTCCGATGGAACTTCCGTGAAAAGAATTCAATAAGTCCTATTTATATTAGATGTCAAATAATACCTCTTGCTAAACCGATTATAATTAAAAATTATTGGTAATTTATTCATTAGTATTTGAATGTAGAAATATTTTTACTATATTTCTAATCCATAGACTTTATTAGTCTACAGGAGTTTTTGCTAAACTTTGTATTATGAATGCTACTATTAAACTACTCATTAGAAGTAAAATGAGTAATAAAAAATTTATTTTTTTTATTACATCAACTTTATTTTTACTTTCAATTGAAAATTGTTTTTCTCAAGCTGCTTCTGCTACTTGGGCTTTAACAACTGATGCGACAGCTGCCGTTTCAGGAAATGTTACAGCTACTTCAGGCACACTTTCAGGTGCGACAGCTTCTGCTAGTGCTTATGATGCAACATATGGACGAGGTGCTTACAATTGGCCTACAACAAATTCAAGGAGTACGACAAAATATTATGAATTTACGGTTTCTCCAACAGCTTCTAATAATTTCACGGTTTCTAGTATCGCTTTAGTTGACTATTATGCTTCTGGATTTGTAAATCTACATGCTGCAGTTTATTATTCTTTAGATGGTTTTTCAACATCAGCACAAGTTGGTTCAGAAATATCTACTTCATCAGGATCATCGACGTCTACTACATTTAGCAGTTTAGGTATTGCAGTAAATAATGGAGTAACAATGACGGTTCGTGTCTATTTTTACTATTTAGATGGGACAACTTCTGGATATTATACAAGATTAAAGAATGTTGTTATTTCAGGAACATCAGCATCTATAAACCAATCATGGTCAGGAGGAACAAGCACTGATTGGAATACGGCCTCAAATTGGTCCGCTAATTCGGTGCCGACCTCTGCAACAAATGTGACTATTCCATCAGGAACAACTTTTGCTCCTACAATAGCCGAGGGTGTTTCAGCAGTTTGTGGCAATTTAACGATAAATTCAGGCGCGACTCTTACTCTTCAAAATACTTCATTAGGTACTTTGGATATATACGGAAATGTGACTATGAATGGTACTATTAATCATACGGGTACGATTTATTTATATTTATGGGGCTCAGGAAAAACATTCGGAGGTACAGGAAATTTCTTTTCTGGAGTAGCAAGTCCCTTCTCATTTGAAAGTGGGTCAAGTTATACATTACAAAACAATGTTAATTTACGGCATGTCTATGTAAGTTCTGGTGGATCACTTGATTTAAATGGATATGATTTAAAAACTGAATTCTTTTTTCAAGTAGGAACATTATATTTAAGAGCAGGTAATTTAAATATTTGGGGAAATCCAGATGCTTCAATGTGGGCAAATCCAGGTGATAATATCAATCCATATTTTACAACGGATGGTAATTTTGTTCCTGGTACAGGAACAGTCTATTATTGTCAAGGAGATACTTATGCTACATCTAATCAGACTGTAAGAACTACAACTTATTACAATTTGAAAATCAGAACTCAAAGTGGATATACAACAACTATGGGAACTGCTTCAGGATTAGCTGTGACAAATGATTTAACATTTTTAAATACTAGTACAGCGGGAGGTGTCGCAACAAATGCTTATGATGTTACGGTTGCAAACAATATGATAATTGGTAATACTGGAAATGCCTTAACATTAAATTTAGCAAATAGATTATATAGATCTTCAGGTACAGGAACAATAACCATGGGGAATGTTGCTGGTCATGCGATTAATGTAACGTATGCAAGTGCATCAAATTATGCAATTTCAGGTTTTGGAACACCAACTTTTTTTGGAACATTTACTTATAATAGTGGAAGTGCTCAAAAAGTAATTCCAGCAACTTACAATAATTTTGTGTCTACTGGTTCTGGAACAAAAACACTTTATGGAACCGTTGATATTAATGGAAACGCAACATTGTCAGGAGGGAAATTAGCTCAAAGTACTTTTGATATTACTGTGGCAGGAAATTGGACTAGTTCAGGAGATTATTTTACGGAAGGAACTGGTACTGTTACGTTTGATGGGGCAGGAAATTCAACTGTTTCGTCAACAACAGCAACTATTGGAGGTTCGACAGGAAATAGTTTATTTACTGAAAGTTTTGAAAATGCAGGTAGTATTCCTAGTGGATGGGCAACTGCCTCAATTACTGATGCAGGATCAAATGGATCTCCAATCTTAACTTATGTATCATCCATATCACATCCATCTGTTTCGGCTGCATCTGCTGGATCTTATTTTGTGAAATTTAACAGTTATACTTGTGATGCCGGAGATCAAAGAAGATTGTATAGAACATCAAGTTTTTCTTCATCATCAAATTCTAATATTGTTGTTAATTTTGATTGGTATAGAGATAATAATTATTCAGGGTCAGATGATTATGTAAATGTGCAATATTCGACAAATGGTTCAACTTGGACAACAGCAGGATCTAATATTACTAGATACGCAGCTTCTAATGGTTGGACTACTCAAAGTGTAACTTTACCAGCTGGTGCTGAAAATCAAGCTACACTTTATATTGCATTTTTATATACAGGTGCGTATGGGAATAATTGTTCTCTTGACAATGTAATAGTTACAGGTGATTCAGGTACTCCATATTCTGGGGAAGTTTTTAATAATTTAGCGACCAATAAAACTGGCGCAGCATACACTACTTTGGCATCAAATATTACTGCGCAAACTAGTTTGACTTTAACTGCTGGATTGTTTAAAACAGCAAGTTATACGTTAACTTTAGGAACATCTTCAGCAAATGCAACTGTAACAGGTGGGAGTTCAACTTCTTATATTGTGGCATATGACAATAGTGGAACAATTGGATATGTTAAACATTATGTAAACTCGAATGCTGCATATTCATTACCAATAGGAGATGCCAGTTACTATGTACCTATGACTTTCACATTGACATCTGCAACATTATCAAGTGCTTATATTACAGCATATACTAAAGCTGTAAAAGTGCCTGGTTTGAATGCTTCTTTAACAAATTATGTAAATAGATTTTGGGAAGTGAGTCCTTCTGGAATAACAAGTCCAACTTATACAATTGCTTACACTTACGATAATTCAGATATAGTAGGATCAGAAACAAATTTCAAACCATTGAAAAAAAGTTCAGGAACTTGGTATAAACCAACAGGTTGTTCTTTTTTAACGGGAACTGCTCAAGGTACAGGTTCAGTGAATACAGGGACAAATACATTAACTTGGACAACATTGACTTCATTTAGTTCATTTGGAGGAGCTGGTGATCAAGCTGTTGCACTTCCTGTTGAATTGTTGTCTTTTGATGCAAAAAGATATCAAGGGAATGTAAAAGTAGATTGGAAAACAGCTTCAGAGATTAATAATGATTATTTTACAATTGAGAGAAGTATAGACGGTGAAAATTTTGAACGTATTTCTGAAGTTGATGGTGCAGGTAATTCTACTCACACTATTTCATATTTTATGATTGATACTGATTATAAGAATGGGATTAATTATTATCGCTTAAAACAAACGGATTACAATGGTTCTGAAACTTTATCTGAAATAGTTGCCGTAGATATGACAAAAATGCAAGGTGAAAAAATAATGACGGTTAATGCTACTGGACAAGAAGTAAATGAATCTTATTCAGGTTTAGTTTTCGATATTTATTCAGATGGTAGTTCCGTGAAAAGGATACAGTAGTAGTAATTTATAATATCAGGAACTGCTTTAACATTTTGTTAAAGCAGTTTTTTGTTTTTAATGGTTTTTTATTAATAGAATATACTAAGTATAAATACATAGCATCACTAAACGCGTTAAGTTTAATTTGAAGTCGCACTTTGATAATTTTGACATGTAAATTTCTTACTTCTTCTATAATTTTACGGTAGTTTAATAAAAACCCAGTTTTTATTGTTTGCTAAATAAACTATTACTACAAAATGAAGGCATTGTATTTATTCAATTCTTTAGATAAATATTTATCTATTTCTTTTAAAAATTATTCAATTTGTTTTTTAATATTATTCAATTTAATAATATCAAAAAATACCTTTGGGGCATCTATATCATGGACCGGGGGCACAAGTACAAATTGGACAACAAATTCAAATTGGTCAGGAGGGTCAAAACCTACAAGTACTGATGATGTGACAATTCCTTCCGGAACTACATATTCACCTAAAATCTCAGAAGGTACTTCCGGTAATTGTAGAAATTTAACTATCAATTCAGGGGCTACACTGACTTTAGATCATACATCGATAGGTTCATTAAACATATATGGAAATGTAAATATGAATGGGACACTAAACCATACAGGAACTATTTATATCTACTTATACGGATCGGGAAAAACATTCGGTGGTTCAGGAAATTTTTTCTCAGGAGTAGCAAGTCCTTTTTCTTTTGAAAGTGGATCAAGTTATACGCTTCAAAATAATATCAATATACGACATATGTATATTAGTTCAGGAGGATCATTTGACGTAAATGGCTATACCATTACAACCGAATTTTTTTTCCAAGTGGGTACTTTCTATCTGAGAGCGGGGTTATTGAATATTTGGGGAAATCCTGACGCTTCTATGTGGGCTAATCCTGGAGATGCAATAAATCCTTATTTTAGTACTGATGGAAATTTTGTTCCTGGGACTGGGACAGTTTTTTATTGTCAAGGTGATACTTATTCAGCAAACAATCAAACTGTTAGATCTACTACATACTACAATTTAAAAATTAGAACCCAAAATACTAAGACAACAACGATTGGTACTTCAGGAACTATAACTGTTTCAAATGATTTAACCATTATTAATACCTCTACTGCTGGTGGAATTGCAAGTACAGCAGTAACGACTACTGTCGGTAATAATTTTTATTTAGGAAACACAGGCAATGCTTTGACATTAAATTTAGCGAATAGAATTTACAGAGCTTCAGGAACAGGAACTTTTACAATGGGAAATGTTTCTGGACATTCTATTAATAATACGTATGCAAGTGCTTCAAATTATGTTATTTCCGGGTTTGATGCAATACCAACATTTTATGGAACATTTACATATAATAGTGGAAGTGCACAAAAAGTAATTCCGGCAACTTATAATAATTTAGTTTCAACTGGAACAGGAACAAAAACAATGTATGGAGATGTTACAGTAA
>CANGHX010000124.1 GCA_947453715.1 Flavobacteriales bacterium
AATGTCCATGGGGTTGTCGTCCATGCCAGTAGGGACGAATTGCAATTCGTCCCTACCTGGCCATTCGTTCCATTCGTCCCAAACTGGCTATCCGAACCATCCGCATTGCGAAATGGTAATTTCTGTCCATCAACCACCTTAAATTGCGCAACTACCGTTGTATCTTTCACATCTCGGTAACAACCTGGTTGGTTTAATTCGTGTGAAGATAAACCTGTACCTGCTTTTGGTGAGTATGGTTGAATTGTATATCCTTTGTATATTAAATTTTTCTCGTATAATTGACCTAATAACCACCAAACAGATTCCATGTATTTTGGTTCGTAAGTAATGTATGGATCTTCCATATCTACCCAGTAACCCATTTTGTGTGTCAAATCATTCCAAATATCTGTATAACGCATTACCGCTTCTTTACAAGCTTTGTTGTAATCATCAACAGAGATTTTAGATCCGATATCTTCTTTCGTAATACCTAACTCTTTTTCAACACCTAACTCCACTGGAAGTCCGTGTGTATCCCAACCTGCTTTACGTTTAACTTGAAAACCTTTCAACGTTTTATATCGGCAAAAAATATCTTTAATAGAACGAGCCATTACGTGGTGAATTCCTGGAAGACCGTTTGCAGATGGTGGTCCTTCAAAAAACACATATTGTTTATCTTCATCACGAGTAGAAATCGATTTTTCAAAAACCTTCTCTTTCTCCCACTTATCTAAAACTGTTTGTGCTACGTTAGGTAAGTTTAACCCTTTGTATTCTTGATATTTTTGGCTCATTTCGTTTTGTAAATTTTCCGAATTACGAAGATAATAAATAGATTTCAGAATCTATGCGAATGTTGCTTCGAGGTGGTAAATAGTTATTGATTTTTGTGATTGGTTTCAAATAATATGAACCATAAAAGGCATAAAAGGTTTTCTTAAACTAATCAGAATGAGTAACTGATTATTCGAAAAGTAATAAAGTAATAAATAGTATACCGAAAACCGACAAGCGATATACCATAATTGTGATCAAAAAAAAAGCTGCCCATATAGGACAGCTTTCATAAGATTTATTTAAAAACGTAGATTATTTATCTAAAACTACGAAATCAACAACTTCTTCTTCTTCATCGTCAACCTCAACTGGTTTAACAGCTCCACGAGCCATACGAACAGAAACAACTACAGATGCATGTGGATCTAAAATAGTAACTCCTGGGATGTTGATGTTTCCAACACGAATAGATTTACCAATTTTTAAACTAGATACATTTAATGTAATAGATTCTGGTAAGTCAGCTGGTAAACCAACAACTCTTAAACGACGGTAAGCTTGCATTAATTTACCACCACTCATAACACCTTTAGCAGATCCTACGATACGAACTGGTAATTCAACTCTTACTGGTCTGTTTACTTCTAATTGTAAGAAATCAACGTGTTGAATTTTTCCTGTGATTGGGTGTTGTTGTAATTCACGAATTACACCATTCACTTTTTTACCTTCGATATCTAATTCTACTTGGTAAACATCTGGAGAATAAACGATTCTTTCGATGTCGATTGTTTTAACAGAAAAGTGAGTTTGTTCACCTGATCCGTAAACTACACACGGAACTAACCCTGAATTTCTTGTAAGGGCAGCATCCTTTTTCCCTACGTTCGATCTAACCGAACCGCTCAATTGTGCTTTTTTCATTTTTATTTATTTATGAGATTATAAAATGTGAACTAATTGACTCATTGTTTACCATTCCATGAATGATGTCAGCAAATAAATCTGCTACTGATAAAACACGAATCTTACTACTTTGTTGTTTTAATGGAATTGTATCTGTCACAATTAATTCAGTCAATGAAGAATTTTCAATTCTTTCATAAGCTGGACCTGAAAGGATTGCATGTGTACAGAAAGCTCTAACACTTTTCGCTCCTTTTTCCATGAATAAATCTGCTGCTTTAGTTAAAGTTCCTGCTGTATCGCACATATCATCAACTAAAATAACATCTTTTCCTTCAACATCTCCAATCACTGTCATTTCAGAAACCTCGTTTGCTTTCTTACGTGATTTGTGGCATAAAGCCAAACCAACATCTAATTTTTTAGCATATGAATTTGCTCTTTTAGCACCTCCTGCATCTGGTGCAGCAATTACTAAATCACCCGTGTTCAATGCTTGCATTTCTCTAAAGAAAATAGTTGAAGCAAATAAATGATCAACTGGCACTTCAAAGAAACCTTGTATTTGATCTGCGTGTAAATCCATCGTCATTAAACGATTAACTCCAGCAGCCATTAACATATTTGCGACCAATTTTGCTCCAATAGCAACTCTTGGTTTATCTTTTCTGTCTTGACGTGCAAAACCAAAATAAGGAATTACAGCGATAATTTTTCTAGCTGATGCTCTTTTTGCCGCATCCACCATTAATAATAATTCAAAAAGATTATCTGCAGGAGGCATCGTAGATTGTATAATAAATACATCTTTACCTCTTACTGTTTCTTCAAAAGATGGTTGAAATTCACCATCACTAAAGTCAGTAACCTTTACATCTCCAAGCGGTAAACCATAACTTTTAGCAATTTTTTCTGCTAAACCGATTGTTGCTCTTCCTGAAAATATTTTAACTTCGACAGACATGATACTAATTTTGAAAGCGCAAAGATATGAAATTTAGATGGAAACGTCTCCTTTTTAAGAAATTAATTTTGACATGCTTCTTTTTTCTCTAACATTTCCTTCCCTCCCATTGTCAAGAATTTCTCACATGCTTTTTCTTTTTTCACTTTCAATGTTTTGAATTCAGACTCAAGCGCTTTGTCAGCTCCATTTTGAATAATTTTATTGGCAACAACATTGAACTTTTCAGATGCTTCCATACATTGACAGAATTTTTCATCTTTCGAAGAACATCCAACGATTAATGAACTACTCAAAAACAATAAAATAACTAATTTCATCTTTTTATTTTCAAAGTTAAATTATTTTTTGATGTTTGATTTAATCTAGCCTTTTTTCTCCTATCTATCTAGATCGCAAACAGTATAAACGGTAGTATTTATTGATTAACTGTAACTCATTAGACAAAATAGATGGTTATATTTGCATCTCAAATTTTTTTGTATGTCAAAACTTCCATTAGTTGGTACAACAATATTCACTGTGATGTCAAAATTGGCAGCAGAGCACAATGCAATAAATTTATCACAAGGATTTCCAAATTTTCCTGTTGATGAAAAATTGACTGATATTTTAAAATCAATAGCTACAGAATCTGTTCATCAATATTTACCGATGGCAGGTTACGCTCCTTTAATGGAAAAAATTGGACAAACAATAAAATCTTCCTACAATAGATCATTTGAAACTTCAAATGAATTATTAATAACAGCTGGTGCGACACAAGGTATATATACTGCTATTCAAGCTTTTATTCATTTTGGAGAAGAAGTAATTATTTTAGATCCAAGTTATGACTGTTATGAACCAGCAGTTATATTAGCTGGAGGAAAACCTATTCATATTTCTTTGAACGATGATTTTTCAGTTGATTGGAATAAAGTGGAGGCTGCTTTTACCGCTAAAACAAAAATGATTATTGTAAACAATCCGCAAAATCCTTCAGGTACTGTCTTATCAATTCAAGATATTGAGCAGCTTGAAACAATTTTAGATAAACACCCTGATGTATTATTGCTTTCTGATGAAGTTTATGAATATATCACCTTCGAGGAAAAACATATTTCTGCAAATACGAGAGAAAAGTTAAAAGAGAAATCTATTATCGTTTCCTCTTTCGGTAAAACATTTCATATCACCGGTTGGAAAATTGGATATTTAGTAGCTCCTGAATGTTTGATGATTGAAATCAAAAAAGTACATCAATTTTTAGTATTCTGTGTAAACAGTGTTGCGCAAGTTGCATTATCAAAATACATGGATCAAGTGGATGTAAATCAATTGGGAAGTTTCTACCAAGATAAACGTGATTTATTTAGAAATTTAATAAAAGATAGTCGCTTTAAACTATTAAAAAGTCAAGGTTCTTATTTTCAAGTTGCCTCATACGCTTCTATCTCAAATGAAAGCGATGTCGATTTTACAAAACGTTTGGTATTAGAACACGGTGTAGCAACAATTCCTATGTCCGTTTTCAATGCAGATGGCAAAGACAATAAACTCATTCGTTTCTGTTATGCAAAAGATACTGAAACATTAACCAAAGCAGCAGAAAGATTATGCAAGATTTAGACGTTGTATTGGTTCAAGCAAATCAACTTTGGGAAAATAAAGTTGGTAATTTAGATAATTATTCTTCACTATTAAATGAAGTTGATACTTGTGATTTGATAGTTTTACCAGAAATGTTTCACACTGGATTCTCAATGAATGTTGAAGAATTAGGGGAGGAAATGGAAAATTCAATTGGAATCAACTGGTTGAGACAAATTGCTTCTGACAAAAAATCAGCAATTTTTACATCTTTGATTATCAAAGAAAATAATCATTTTTATAATCGTGGTGTTTTTATTTTTCCTGATGGTCAAATTGAAAAGTACGATAAACGAAAATCTTTTGGTTTAGCTGGAGAAGATAAATTTTACACAGCAGGAACTGAAAAAAAAGTGGTCGAATATAATGGATGGAAATTCCAATTACAGATTTGTTACGATTTAAGATTTCCTGAAATTGCAAGAAATAAAATTGAATCCAACCTTTTGCCAACTTATGACGTCTTGCTTTATGTAGCCAATTGGCCCGAAAAACGAAATCTTCATTGGAAGACACTACTAAAAGCAAGAGCCATTGAAAACCAATGTTATGTCATCGGTGTTAACCGAGTTGGTATTGATGGAAAAGATTTAAATTATTCAGGAGATAGCATAGTTGTAGATGCTTTGGGTAATGATAATTCTTGTCCTCCATCTTGTGAAAATCTACTAAAAATAAAATTACAAAAAGAGGAATTGATTAAAATCAGACGTGATTTACCGTTCCTAAAAGATTAATGTTGTTAAATATTTAAAACACTGTTTGTATAGCGTTTAAATCATTTATATTTGTTTACTAAATTTAATTTAAATTATGAAAAAAGTTTATTTAACTGGGGCTTTATTAATTGGAGCTTTGAGTACTTTTGCTCAGCAAAAAACTGAAGTTTATAACTTTAATCAATCAAAAAAAGCTGAGAATGCTTTGATTGACAGAGTTCCTTCACAAAATCAAGTGAAACCAGTAAACGTTACTGAAAAAGCTATCACTTCAATTTGGTCAGAAAATTTCACTACAACAGGTACACTTACAACTTCAAATGGAGTTTGGGTAACTGGTGGAACAAATAGTGCTTATTGGGCAACTGCATCAACTCACCCAATGTCAGCTTATGGATTTACTGATAATTTAACAGGTTCATTTTTAGCTTGGAGTTCATTTATACCTAATGCAAACGAAACGAATTTTGCTTCTACTGCAGTAAGTGGTGAAATTACTTCACCTACAATTGACATGAGTACAATCGCAAATGGAGCTGTAATTACATTTAAAACAGAAGCAATGTATTGTTGTAATTCAAGTTTAATTCCTTTTGCAATAGCTGTATCTGAAGATGACGGTTCAACTTGGTCTGCACCTATCACTGTTAATTTAGGTGTTGATAGAAATGTTGCTACTGAAGATATTTCAAATCCAAAATCAATTATTGTTGATTTGTCTACTTTAACAACAGCTCATTCTGCTACAACAAAAATTAAATTTTTATGGGATGGAGTAACTGCTGATAATAATGGTCAATTCAACACTCACTACTATTGGTTAATTGATGATATCGCAATCTATGACAAATTGAACTATGATTTATCTGTAGAAAATTTATGGTTAAATGATATTACAACTGGATATGAGCACACTGATATTCCTCAAAATCTTGCTGGTAATTTAACTGTTCAAGCGAAAATCAGAAATACAGGTAAATTAATCCCAACAAACACACAATTATTAGTTAATGTTTACAATGCTGCTGGTACTTCAGTTGCAACTCAAACAGGTGGTACTTTAAAAAATAATTTTGCATTGGAATATGATACTATCACTTTTCCTACTACAATTGATTTAAGTGCATTAACTATCAATTCAACTTACACTGTTAAAGCAGAATTAGTATATACTCAAACAGATCAAAACAATGTTAATGATACTATGAGAAGAACAATGAAAATCACTGATTTTTATTTAGGTCAAAGAGTATATGAATTACCAACTTCTCCTGAAAGTGTTGGTAACTCTCAAGTTTCTGGTACAGCAAGTGGTGAAATGACAGTTGGAAATGTTATGTCTATTCCAAGTAGCATTACAACAATTCCTTTACATGGTTTAGAAGTTACTTTACAAAAAAGTACAAGTTTCCCAATCACAATTGGAACTGAAGTAGAAATCAAATTATACGAAATGGATTACACTGCTGCTGCATTTGATGATATGCCTTTAGATTTAGGTGAATCTAGATATTTCACAATTACTTCAGCTAATATACCTGGAACTGGTGCAACTAAAAATGTATTATTTAATTTCCATCAATCAACTTCTGCGGCTGGTCCAATGACTTTAGAAGGTGGTAAAGATTACATTATTGCTATTCACCACATTGGAGATGCTACTCATCATTTTGCATATGCAACAAACCCAACAGATGATGATAATTCTTCTAGAATTTATGGTCCTTTCTCTTCTAGTAATACTAATAATCACTGGTTTACAAATGGAACTCAAATTTTAACAAGAATGTGTTTCGACCAATCTTTAGGATTAGAATCTATCGCAAACAATTCTGTTTCAGTTAGCAATATTTTCCCTAACCCAACTACAGGTTCAACTGCAGTTAATTACTCTTTAGAAAATGCTTCTGAAGTTTCAATTAGCGTTGTTGACGTTACTGGTAAAGTGGTTTATTCTTCAACTGAAGGAACTCAAGTTGCTGGTAAACACACTTCAACTATTGATGCAAGCTCATTCAATACTGGAGTTTACTATGTAACTATCACAACTAATGATTCTCAAGTGACTAAAAAATTGATCAAAAAATAATTTTTGAATCGTATATTTGAAGGGTCTTGTTTTACAAGACCCTTTTTTTTTGTTTATACTTTTAGAAAAAAGAAATGCTAACAATGGGTTATTTGGGTTTGTTTGTCGTAACGTTTTTATCAGCGACAATCTTACCTTTCTCATCAGAGTTATTACTCATTGGAATGTTAAAGAATGACTTTTCTGTATTCTATTGCATACTAATCGCCACTTTAGGCAATTCATTAGGTGGATTAACAAATTATTTCATTGGAAAAATTGGAAATCCCCTATGGCTTAAAAAATTGGGTGTAAAAGAAATGAATATAATCAAACAGCAATCGATCATTCAAAAATATGGAGCTTGGTTGGCGCTCATTTCCTGGATTCCAATTATAGGTGATCCTTTAATGATTACGCTTGGATTTTACCGCGTTCGTTTTATTCCTTTTTTGATATTATTAGTTGTTGGAAAAGCTACGAGGTATTTGGCGATTGGGTGGATTTTTGTTTAGATTGGAAATTGGAAAATTACAGATTGCAGATTATTTTGATTCGATTGGAAAGATTTTTAAATGAATACTTTAATCTTTTCCTCCTTTGAGGGAGGATAGAGGAGGGTGACAAAATTTAATCTAATTTAATATCTCTTTTACTCATATTAATATTCTCAAATATCACCTCCCTTAATCCCTCCTCAAGGAGGGAAATTAAGCAAACTTGGAATTATTATTAATTAAAATAAGGTTTTATAATATTTAAAACTACGATCCTAAACCCCTGGCTTCAAAAAAGAAACTTCAAAAAGTTTATCCCATTTTTTACCGGTACAATAGATTTTTTTAGTCAGTTTGTTATAGGCGATTCCGTTTAATACATCTCCCATTAAACCTTTTCCAGCTTTTTCTAGATCTGTGCAATCGATGATCGCTTCTACTTTTCCGTTTGACGGATTTATGACGATGATACTGTTCGTCATCCAAACGTTTGCGTAGATTTTACCTTCGATGTATTCCAATTCGTTTAAACGAGTAATTGGACCTTTTTCATCATACACTTCGATTACTTTTTCTACGTTAAATGTTTCCGCATTTCTAAATGTAATTCGTTCGCTTCCATCCGACATGATAATCGATTTTCCATCGTTGCACAAACCCCAACCTTCACCAGTATAAGCAATATCTTTAATGATTTGTAGCGTGTTTTTATCGTAAACAAAACATTTTTGTTCTTGCCATGTTAATTGAAAAATCTTGCCATTGATAATTGTAATACCTTCTCCAAAATAAGTGGCATCTAAGGCAATTGTACTTTTGATAGATCCTGATTTCAAATCCACCTTTGCAATCATACTTTCTCCTCTTTGTCCAGTACTTTCAATGAAAGTTTGATCATCAAACTCCAATCCTTGCGTAAAACTTGAAATTTGATGAGGAAATGAAGCTTCAATTTTAGATTTCCAAAATTGTGGTTTCACATCTGAAAGAACACGTACCATTCGTTCATCAGTTTGAATTGTTCCGTCCGATAAAGTAGATTGTAAAATCAGATTTTTCGCACCTAATCCAAAATAACTTGCATTAAATGGAAAAACGATTGTTGAAGAAGGCTTTGTCCATGTTTTAAAAATACTGTCATTGTAAATCAATTCCAATTTTTCGATATCATCAGAATTAACATTGATTTTAAGATCGATTTGTTTGTTCCAAACTGTTGCTAAATTTTCTTTAAATTCAAAAGTTGCTGGAATTTCAGAAGAATCTCCTCCAGATAATAATGGCTTAATTACCATCGAACCTACGACAAGCAATAGAAGACCTATGATGATGTATTTTTTCATTATTTAAAATGATTAAAGTGCTTTTTCAATATCTTTTGCATCAATCCCATTATGAGATTCATGGTAAATAACGTGTTTATCTTTAAAAACAACTACTTGAGGTGATTGATGAACAACTCCCATTAAACTTTCAATACGATTTGAAACGTCACGAAATTGAATTAAGTCTAAATAATAAATTTCACAATTTTCAATTGCAGTATTCCAATGCTTTTCAAATTGATTTTTTACCATTGAAGAAATACTACAACGCGTACTGTGTTTAAAAATCAAAATTGCTTTATCAGAATTTGCTGAACTATCCCATAATTCTTCCAATTGAGCGATTGAATTTAATTCCAACCAGGG
>CANGHX010000125.1 GCA_947453715.1 Flavobacteriales bacterium
GTGAAAATTGTCGAAAGAAATAGTATTGATGTTGAGAAATGGGATAGATTAGTTTTGTCCTCAGCTGAACATACACTTTTTTCTTTGTCAACTTATTTAGATGCAGTTGCAGAAAACTGGGCAATATTAATTGACGATACTTATTCAAAGGGAATTGCATTACCATATTCGATTCGATTAGGAGTGAAAACACTTTACGTGCCTTTCTTTTATCGTTACATAGAAGTTTTAGGTGGTGAAATTGTTGGGCTGGAACAAGAATTAAAAAAGAATTTCAAAGTTTCAAATTTCAATATAAAAACGAAATTAAATCAGTTTGAATCTGAGTTATTAAATTATCAAGAAGTTAATGAGCTTAAATTGAATCAACAAGCTAAAAGAATGTGTTCTAAAGCTTTAAAATCTAATATTGAAATTAAAGAAACATCAACTGATTTTAGTTCTGTTTTAAAAATTATCGAAGATGAATTAAAGCAAAAAGTAACTGTTTTTCAATCTGATTCAAAAAAAGGGATTGAACGATTAATTGAAAATTTAGGTTCAACTAATCACCTAAAAGTTTATGGGTTTTATGAGGTTGATGAGTTAGTTGGAGGAATGATTTTTATGAAAACTGAAAGTCGAACAATTTATTTAAAAGGAGCGGCAAAAGAAAATGCTAGGAACCAAGGATTGATGTATGCTTGTATGAAATCAGAAATAGAGGATACGTTAAATACTAATAAAGTTTTTGATTTTGGTGGCTCATCGATAGAGGGTGTTAGAAGATTTAATCTTAATTTCGGAGCAATAGATGTGAATTATTTTCATTATGAATGGAATAATGGTCCAATTTGGTGGAAAACAATAAAATATTTAAGGAATTTATGGAAAAAGTAATGTTAATCACAGGTGCTTCTGGCGGTATGGGAAGTGAAATGGTGAAATGGTTTAAATCGAAAGGGTTTAAATTAGCATTGCATTATTTTGACCATCCTATTCAACTTGATAATTCAGATAATATTAGATCGTATAAGGCTGATTTAACCAAAGAGGCTGAGGTAAAGCAATTAATTGAACAAATTGAAATAGACTTTGGTAAGATTGATTTTGTGATTAATAATGCAGGTATTTCTAAAAGTGCAATGTCTTGGAAAATGGATATTGCAGATTGGAAACAAACGATGGCGGTTAATTTAGATGCTCCATTTTTTATTAGTAAATACGTTATACCTTCCATGCGTCAACATAAATCAGGAAGGATCATTAATATTTCTTCAATCGTTGCTCAAACTGGATACATTGGAACAGCTGCTTATGCTGCATCAAAAGCAGGATTAATTGGATTAACAAAAACACTTTCGAAAGAATTAGCAACTTCTGGAATAACTGTAAATGCTTTAGCTTTAGGTTATTTTAATGTGGGAATGATTGAAGATGTACCTTTAGAACTTCAATCGGAAATAATTAAAACGATACCAGTGAATAAACTTGGAAATCCATCTGCTGTTTGTAAAACGATTGAATGGTTGATATCTGATGAATCTAATTATGTTACTGGTCAAGTTATCAACTTGAATGGGGGAATGTACGCTTAGAAGATTTATAAGATAAAATTGAAGTTTTTTTTTACTTTTGTTTATGCTTTTACCAAAAACAAGTATACCAAGATGGATCATAATCGTGATGGATTTATTTTTATCGCTTTTATCATTGTTTTTCGCCTATTTAATTCGATTCGATTTAAAGGCTGATACTGCTTTGTTTCAGCAAGAATGGGAAATTTTATCTAAATCTATAGGCTTTTATTTTCTAGTCAAATTTGTGGTCTTTTATCTTTTTAAAATTCATAAAGGGTTAATTCGTCATACTTCAACAGCAGATTTTAGGAGGTTGTTTTTTGCGATTTTAACAACATCAGTTATTTACTTTGTAGGAGGCTTGGTTCGTTTATACTTTATGGACGGATTTTTCTTGTTTCCGATGTCTGTTTTGTTAATTGAATTTTTAGCTTCAATAATGGCATTGGTCGGAGCGAGATTCTTTATAAAATTAATGTATTTAGAGTCAATAAAAATTAAAAATAGTGATGAGCGAATATTGATTTACGGAGCAGGTATTTCTGGATTAATCACGAAAAGAACAATTGAGAAAGACCAACGAATCTCTTATCAAATAATTGGTTTTGTAGACGATAATAAAAAAATATCTGGAAGTCGTTTGGAAGGTTTAGCTATTTTTCATTCTTCAAAATTAGAAACGATAATTAAAGATGAAGGAGTAACTCAATTGATTATTGCCATTCAAGATCCATCAGAAGAAAACAAAAAGAGAATTATTGATATTTGTTTGAGTAACAATGTGACAGTTCAACAAGTGCCAAATCCTAAAAGCTGGATAAATGGTGAGTTTTCTACGAAGCAAATCAGTAAAATTAAAATTGAAGATTTGTTGGGTCGAAAACCAATTGTTTTGGACGAGCAAAAAATTTCAAGTGAATTAAATAATAAAACAATATTAGTAACTGGAGCTGCAGGATCAATTGGAAGTGGAATGGTTTTGCAGATTGCGAAGTATCAACCATTGAAAGTGGTATTATTAGATCAAGCAGAATCTCCAATGTATGATATTCAGAATCAATTGCTAACTCAATTTCCTAATTTGGCTTTTGAAGTTGTTATAGGTGATATTCGTAACTATGAACGAATGGAACGTGTTTTTGAATATTATCGACCAGAATATGTGTTTCATGCAGCTGCGTATAAACATGTTCCGTTAATGGAAAATAATCCTTCGGAAGCAATTTTGACAAATGTTAAGGGGACTAAAAACTTGGTTGATTTAGCGAATAAATATCAGGTGAAGAAGTTTGTGATGATTTCAACTGATAAAGCTGTGAATCCAACGAATGTGATGGGTGCTTCTAAGCGAATTGCTGAAATTTATGCCCAAGCAGCAAACGAAAAAGGAATTACAAAATTTGTCACGACTCGTTTTGGAAATGTACTAGGTTCTAATGGTTCAGTTATTCCACTTTTTCAACGACAAATTGAGCAGGGCGGACCGTTAACGATTACAGATAAACGAATTACGCGTTTCTTTATGACAATTCCAGAAGCTTGTCAACTAGTCTTGGAAGCAGGAGCAATGGGCGAAGGTGGCGAGATTTTTGTATTCGATATGGGCGAGTCTGTTAAGATAATAGATTTGGCTCGCAAAATGATTCAATTAAGTGGTTTAGAAGAAGGGAAAGATATTGAAATAAAAGTGACAGGACTTCGACCAGGCGAAAAATTGTACGAAGAATTGTTAGCTCAAGAAGAGAATACACTTCCGACACATCACCCTCAGATTTTAAAAGCGAAAATCCGAATTGAAGATGAGGCGAAAATTAAACAAATTGAAGATTTAATTCATTTGTTTGAAGCTCAAAAAAACAATGAAATAGTTTCTAAAATGAAGGAAATTGTTCCAGAGTATATTAGTAATAATTCTGAATTTGAATTACTCGATAAAAAATGATTAAACCAGTAAATATACAAGTTCGATTCTCTGATTTAGATATCATGGGACACGTTAACAATTCAGTTTATCTAACTTATTTTGAATTAGCGCGTGTTGAATATTTTCAGCAATTATTAGGTGAGAAGTGGGATTGGAATTCCTATGGTATGTTGTTGAAGAAAAATGAAATCGTTTATCATAGATCTGTCTTATTGCATGATACTCCTGAAATTACTATTTTCACAACTCAAATTGGAACAAAAAGTTTTACGTTTGAATATGAATTAAAAGTCAGAGGGGAAATATATACTACTGGAAGTTCATTAATGATTTGTTTCGATGCAACTAAAAATGAAACAATTGAAATTCCAGCGAAATTAAAAGAATCATTGATCTTGTTGAAAAGGAATGATATTTGATCTATTTTAAAATAATTTTAACCTAGAAATGATGAAACTGAAAAACTTTATTTTAACCTTGTTATTGCTGATTGGGACAAATTTAATCGCACAGATTGGAGTTGAAAAGGCTAAGCCATGCAATCAAAAGTCAATTGATCGTAAACGAAATGCGCGTTTTGCAGAGTGGGAATGCGGTAAACTAGCTGGTGCTGTTGATTGTAACGAAAAATTGGATTACGACGATAATTCGAACACCTATACTTCAGGAATTGATAACTTACCTTTCACGGGTGTTTGTGAAACGTGCCATAACAATGGTTTGTTAGAGCATCGTGTGACATTTATTAACGGTAAAGAATCTGGAAAAGATACTACGACTTATGAGTCCGGTTGTCCAATGGTTATTCGTGAAAATATCGATGGATTAAGACATGGGCAATGGATTTATTATTTTGATACAGTAGGAAGTCCAATCGAGTGGGAAATGAACTATTTTATGGGGCAAAAACATGGAAAACATGTCTTTTTTACTATTAAAGGTGATACAGCTTTGTATGAAAATTACAGTCATGGATTATTGGAAGGTCAAAAAAGAACATACTATCAACGATCAAAAATCGAAAAAGATTTACATTACTCAAAAGGTTTATTGAATGGATCATTTAAAGCATATGCTTTTAAAGGTCAATTATTACAAGAAGGAACTTTTACGATGGGTAAAAAAGATGGTGAATTCAAATATTACTATGATGATGGTGTTTTATTGAAAATTGAACATTGGAAATTGGATGTAAAAGATGGTGAATTTAAAACATTCTATTATGAAGGAAATCTTCAAACCTTAGAAAATTACAAAAAAGGTAAAATGGAAGGCTGGTTTGAAGAATATTATCCAGATCAAAAGATTAAAAGAAGAGCGTTATACAACAAAAAGAATATCATAGTAGAGGAACATAAATTCAACGAAAAAGGTCAGGAAACATATACTTATGTTGAATTGAAAGGACGTAAGAAAAAGAAAAAAGCAGAAGATGATGCTGCTCCAGGGTCGGATATTTAAATATTAAGCTGATGTATTTCATCAGCTTTTTTTTTGGTTCAATGATTGTATATGAATAAATAATTATTCATTCAATACTTTGGATTATGAAAACAATTTTATTCGCAATCGCATTTTTCAGTTTAACATTCAATGTTAAAGGCGCTGAAATTTTTATTAGAGTTTTAAAAACAGGAACACATTATTCCACTGTTTACAATCAAACACACTATAATTCAACGAATATTTTTCGATTTTTTGATTTGCCGGGAGGAACAATTCCTATCCAGGTAATTGAACAGAATACAGGGACATTTATTTATAATTCTTCAATGTATTTAAATTCAAACCAGCGAATAGTAGCTGAACTTGATGTATATGGAAATTTCACAATTCTACAAAATGTAATTGTTGAATATAGTAACTGGTATACACCGATTCAAAATGGATTGGGTGTAAATAATGGTAACGTCGTTTATCCAAATACGAATCAGAATTCAACCGTAAATAATCAGTACAATCAACAAATGTTTACGCAGTTCTTGAATTCTTTAGATAAAGAAAGTTTTGATTCTAAGAAATTGGATAAAGCTAAAAAATACATTGATAAAGGAAACTTAAATGCTTCACAAATTGCAGATATTGCAAAGAAATTTAGTTTTGATTCAAATCGTTTGGATTGGGCAAAATATGCTTATACAAAATGCAACGACAAGGCAAATTATTTCATCTTAAAAGATGTTTTTTCATTCAGTACAAGTTACAGTGAGCTGGAAGAATATATGCTGAATCATTAAATCTTCAAATCAATTTTAGTGTTTATTTAATATTCGTTCTGGTAGGTTAAAAATTTAGGAAATTATCAAATTAGTTATTGTATTTTTTCTTACATTTGAAAAAAAAAGTATTATGTCTGATAAATTCTTTGAAGGATCAACAGTTGCGATAGGCACTTTGTATACAGCTATTGTATTGCTTATTTTAGCATCAATTATGATTTGGGGTTAATTTCCTCAAAAAATCAGAAAGAAAATGTCCTGTTCAAAGAGAGCAGGATTTTTTTTAACCCTCACATTTAAAAGTTCATATGTCGATTAATTCTATTTTCGCGTGGATCATGAAAAAACGAATTCATCAAATTGATTTGTTTCGTAAATATCCACTTGAAGTTCAAGAAGAATTATTAGGGCAATTAGTTGAAAAAGCTAAAGATACTGAATGGGGTAAGACTCATCATTTCAATCAGATAGATTCTTATAATTCTTTCAAGAAAAATGTTGATCTTCAGGATTATGATACTTTAAAACCTTTTGTAAATCGATTGTTAGAAGGCGAAGAAAATATTCTTTGGCCAACAGATATTAAATGGTTTGCAAAATCCTCTGGAACAACTTCTGACCGAAGTAAATTAATTCCAGTTTCAAAAGAAGCATTAGAAGATTGTCATCAAAAAGGAGGTAAAGATTTATTAGCCCTTTATTATCAGCAACATCCAGAAGCTAAATTATACAAAGGCAAACATTTAATTGTTGGTGGAAGTGTTGAGATAAATTCCGTAACAGAAAAATCGTTCTCTGGTGATTTATCTGCAATCATTGTCAAAAATTTACCTTGGTGGGCTGAACGAAGACGAACTCCTGCAAAGGAAATTGCTATGATGCATGAATGGGAAGCCAAGATTGAGAAAATGGCAAAAAGTACAATCAACGAAGATGTTTGTATTATTGCTGGAGTACCAAGTTGGACATTGGTTTTAATGAAACGAGTGTTAGAGATTTCTGGTAAAAATAATCTAAAAGAAGTTTGGCCCAATCTTGTTTTATACATGCACGGAGGTGTTAGTTTTGATCCGTACAGAGAGCAATTCAAACAATTGATCCCAGATGAAAATATGAGTTATATTGAAACATATAACGCTTCTGAAGGATTTATTGGAATTCAAGATAATCCTACGAAAAATGAGTTATTATTGATGTTAGATTATGGGATTTATTATGAATTTATTCCAATGTCTGACTTCAAAGGTGTGCTTTCAAATAACGTGATTAATCTTTCTCAAGTTGAAGTTGGAGTGAATTATGCAATCGTCATTTCAACAAATGCAGGTTTATGGCGCTATGTAATTGGTGATACAATTAAATTTACATCCAAAACACCTTATCGTTTTGTGATTACAGGAAGAACAAAATCGTTTATAAATATCTTTGGTGAAGAGTTAATTGTCGAAAATGCGGAACAAGCAGTTGCAATAGCATGTGAAGAAACTAATGCAAAATTGAAAGAATATTCTGCGGGACCAATTTATATGAATGAACATTCCAAAGGTGGACACGAATGGGTATTTGAGTTCTCAGAAAATCCAACAGATTTTAGTCTTTTTTCAGATAAATTAGATTCAACTTTAAGAGCGTTAAATTCTGATTACGATGCAAAACGCTCGAAAAATTTAATTATGGATTTTCCTAAAATTAATATTTTAAAACCTGGTACGTTTGATGCATGGTTGAAATCGAAAGGAAAATTGGGTGGACAAAATAAAATTCCACGTTTAATGAATGATCGTTTAATACTAGATGAATTATTGAATTTTGAGCAGAATTAAATTGAAATATTTGATAGTATTTGTTGGGATTTTTATCTCACGAATCGCTGATGCTCAAAATTATCAGTGGAACGAGAAAATGAAACTTAATCTTGATTCTACTGGTATTTGGAATGTGGATGTACTTGGGAATATTTATTTAACGAATAAGGAATTGCTTCAGAAGTATGATTCAATCGGGGTTTTAAAATTTTCTCAAAGTCAGAAATCGATTGGTCGTATTTCATCTATACAGCCGATAAATACAATGAAAGTGATTGTTTTTTCAGAGGAGCAACAGCAATTTTGTATTTTAGATAATACGTTGACACAGTTTGAACCATGTATCGATTTGATGGATAATGACATCGGTAATGCAACTTCTGTTGTTGTTTCAGCTCAACCCGATAAATTTTGGGTATACGATCAGTTAAATTCACGTTTGCATTTACTGTCACTTGGTCAAACCAATCAAAAACAAGATATTGAGAATTTAAAAGGTGTATTGAATTCTGCTCAGTTTAGTTTTGTAACTGAAAAGAATTATCAATTGTTTTTGGTTGATTCTACAAAAGGAGTTTATGTTTTAGATTTATATGGTTCATTAGTTGATTTGCTTGATTTTAAAGGTGTGGTAAGTGTTAGTGCAGATGAAACGCATTTGTTTTTATTTCAGAAAACGCAATTAATTATCATTAATAAAGAAACGAAAGCTTTAATTGAAATAAAATTTCCCGACACTGAAATAATTGATTTTAAGAAAAGTGGAGAGTTCTTTTATTTTAGGGCCCAAAATCAAATTAAAAAATACACGTTAAATTTTCAATAAAACAGTTGTTGTTAAGCGCAAAATTTGTAATTTAGGAACCCTGTTTAGGTAATTTAAACACACTCAAAAAATTAATACTATGCATATTGCAATCGCTGGAAATATTGGATCAGGAAAAACAACGTTAACAAATTCTTTAGCAAAACATTACGGTTGGGAAACACATTTAGAAGATGTGGAGCAAAATCCTTATTTAAATGATTTTTATGAAGACATGCAACGTTGGTCATTTAATCTTCAGATTTATTATTTGAATAGTCGTTTTACACAAATTCAAGAAATAAAAGAAACGGAGAAAAATGTGATTCAAGATCGTACGATTTATGAAGATGCATTTATTTTTGCGCCTAACTTACATTCAATGGGGTTAATGACAACAAGAGATTTTGAAAATTATTTTTCATTATTCAATCTAATGGATTCTTTTGTTGCAGCACCTGATTTATTGATTTATTTGAGAGCGAGTGTCCCAACTTTAGTAAACCACATTCAAGCAAGAGGTAGAGATTATGAAGAAAGTATTCGTTTAGATTACTTGAAACGATTAAATGAGCGTTACGAAGCTTGGATTTCTACGTATGATAAAGGTAAATTGTTAATTATTGATATTGATAACAATCGTTTTCATGATGATCAAGAAGATCTTGGGAAAATTATCAATGCAATTGAAGCAGAAATCAACGGTTTATTCTAATAAAATAGAGTCTAAAAATCTATTATCTAATTTTCTAATGTGTAATATATGATAGTTGTAACTGGAGCTGCAGGTTTTATCGGAAGTTGTTTGGTAAGTAAATTAAACAAAGAAGGATTTAATAACATCGTAGTTGTTGATGATTTTTCTAAAACTGAAAAAGCAAATAATTTAGAAGGAAAAACCATTCA
>CANGHX010000126.1 GCA_947453715.1 Flavobacteriales bacterium
ATTTCAGTAGATGCGCCTCAACATCATGTAATCAACCATATTACCGGTGAAGAAATGCCGGAAAGCAGAAATATGATGATTGAAGCTGCTCGAATCGCACGTGGAGCAATCGTAAATATCAAAGATGTTCAACCTGCAGATATTGATGGTTTAGTTATTCCTGGTGGATTTGGAAGTGCTAAAAATTTTACTCAATGGGCGTTTAATGGACCTGAAGGCTCTATTTTACCAGAAGTTAAATTACTATTAGTTAATTTGGTAAATGTTGGGAAACCGATTGTTGGATTATGTGTTAGTCCGGTGGTTATTGCAAAAGCGCTTCAAGGCTCAACAACTCATCCCAAAATGACCCTAGGAAATACTGAAAAACCTTCTCCTTATAATATTGAAGAAATGTCACTTGGATTGCAAAAGTCAGGTGTAATCACAAGCTACAAAGAGTTAAAAGAAATTGAAATTGATAAAGAAAATCGAATCGTTTCTGCTCCATGTTACATGATGGAAGCAACTATTTCCGATGTTAGAAAAAACATACGAACAGCCATTGAAGCAATGAGAGATATTATTGAATAAATAAATATCAAACATACTTCCAGTAAGAGAATTAAGAGCTTTATTTTATTAAAGCTCTTTTTTTGTGCTTATATCGATTTAGTGAAAATCTGATTTTAATCATATAAAATGAACTTGATTTTACCAAATTGTTAACAATTTCAACCCTTTAGTGAGTAAATTTCTTTAGAAATATGAAAAAAAATCGTACTTTTGCGCCCAGAATCAAAGCGAAAGCTCAAATAAAAAAAGTATGAACATTTTTGGAAAACAAGGTAAAAATGCTGATCTTAAGAAATCTATTGGTTTAGAGGGATTAGAAAATGAATTTTGGAATCTGACTCCTGCTGAATTAGTAGAAGATACTATTTTGAATGGACAAGGAATGCTTACAGACACTGGAGCAATTGCTATTGAAACAGGAGAATTTACAGGTCGTTCGCCTAAAGATCGTTTTGTAGTTTGCGATGAGAAAACTGAAAACTCAGTTTGGTGGGGAGATGTGAATATTAAATTTACACCAGAAAAATTTGAAGCTCTTTACGGTAAAATGAAAGAGTATTTAAAAGGTAAAGACGTTTATGTACGCGATGCTTATGCATGTGCTGATGAAAATTTCCGTTTAAACATTCGTGTGATTACAGAAACTCCATGGGCAAATCATTTTGCTAACAATATGTTCTTACGTCCAACTGAAGATGAGTTAGAGAACTTTTTACCAGAATGGCATATTGTATGTGCTCCTGAATTTATGGCTGTAGCTGCTGAAGATGGAACACGTCAACACAATTTTGCAATCTTGAACTTCACTAAAAAAATGATTATCATTGGTGGAACAGGATACACAGGTGAAATTAAAAAAGGAATTTTCTCAGTTTTAAATTACATTTTACCTCACGAAAAAAATGTATTATCAATGCACTGTTCTGCAAATATTGGTGCTGATGGCGATACAGCTGTTTTCTTTGGTCTTTCAGGAACAGGTAAAACAACTTTATCTTCAGATCCAAACAGACGTTTAATTGGTGATGATGAGCATGGTTGGTCTGACAATTCTGTTTTCAACTTTGAAGGTGGATGTTATGCTAAAACAATTGACTTATCAAGAGAAAAAGAACCTCAAATTTTTGACGCTATTAAATTTGGTGCAATTTTAGAAAACATCGCATTTGTTGATGGAACTTCTACTCCTGATTACGCTGATGGTTCAATTACTGAAAATACACGTGTATCATACCCGATTGATCACATTGATAATATTGCTGTTCCTTCAATTGGAACTTCTCCAAAAAACATTTTCTTTTTAACAGCTGATGCTTTTGGTGTATTGCCTCCGATCTCTAAATTAACAAAAGAGCAAGCAATGTACCACTTCATGTCAGGTTATACTGCAAAAGTTGCTGGAACTGAAGTAGGAATTACAGAACCTACAACAACATTCTCTGCATGTTTCGGAAAAGCGTTCTTACCATTACACCCAGCGAAATACGCTAAGTTATTAGGTGAGAAATTAGATGGAACAGATATTAATGTTTGGCTAATCAATACAGGCTGGTCTGGTGGGTCTTACGGAGTTGGAAGTAGAATGAAATTATCTTACACTCGTTCTATGATTACAGCTGCGTTAACAGGTAAATTGAAAGATGTTAAATTTGAAACATTACCAGTTTTTGAATTAGCGTTCCCAACAGAATGTCCTGAAGTTCCTGCTGAAATATTAAACCCACGTTCAACTTGGACAAATAAAGAAGCATACGATCAAACAGCTGCTAATTTAGCTGGACAGTTCGTTAAAAACTTCGAGCAATATGCTGCTGAAACAAGTCAAGATATCTTAGCTGCTGCACCGAAAGTGTTAGCTTAAGATTTTCTATAAACTAAAAAATCCCGATTGTTAATTCAATCGGGATTTTTTTTAGTACAACAATGTTTTTATATCACTTTCTCAGCCATCCTTTTCGTTTAAAATAGACCACTAATATAAGTGCGATAGCAAACATAACACCAACAATCGTATAGTAACCATATTTGTATTTCAATTCTGGCATATTTTCAAAATTCATTCCGTAAACACCAACAATAAAAGTTAAAGGAATAAATACCGCTGATACAATCGTTAATATCTTCATGATTTCATTCATCTTTTGTCCTTGAACAGCATAATATAAATTTGCCATCCCGTCCAAAATTTGTTTATTGACATCTATTTCCTCTAAAACAGAAAGACAATTCTCCTTTAAATCAGTGAAGTAATAATGGTTTTCATTTTCTAATAAGTCAGAATTTGTTTTCTCCAATTGAGAAGTAACGTCTTTTAATGGAATTACAATTTTTCTTAACTCAATCAATTTTCGTTTCTGAAGCTCTATTAATTTTAAAGTA
Source organism: Flavobacteriales bacterium (assembly GCA_947453715.1). GTDB lineage: Bacteria > Bacteroidota > Bacteroidia > Flavobacteriales_D > Crocinitomicaceae > CAIUKX01. The sequence goes on from CANGHX010000126.1 coordinate 2,935, forward strand.
TTCGTATTGGTATCTTGATGCATTTTAACTTCCAACTCTTCTATCGTTTCTGTAATATGTTCTAAAACTTCAAAGTAATTATCGATAATTGCTTCTAGCATTCTGAAAAGCAAAAAATCAGGACCTTTCATTCTAATTTTCCCCCTTTTCTTTTCGATTCTATTTCTTACATCAACAAAGTGATCTGAACTTTTATTTTGAAAAGAAATTAAATAATGTTTTCCTAAAATAAAAGAAATTTGATCTTGTTCAAGGATAAAAATATTTTTTTCGTCTGGTAAAGCTGAGCGAACTGAAAAAAACAAATAGTTAGGGTATTCTTCTACTTTTGGTCTATTTTTTTCTTTATAAATATCTTCAACAGACAATTTATCGATACATAATGTTTCACATATTTTTTCGATATTCTCCCGATCTGATAAACCATGATAATTCAACCAAACAACTTTATCAGGCGATATTTCTGTCGAAACAAATTCTTTAGCAAAATACTCAGGAGAATTGTTCGCTAATAAAAAAAACTCTTTATCGTATTTATAGATTTGACAAATATTTTCAGCTGATTCCATCATTTTACAATTCTTTCATTAAATATTTATACAATTCTACCATACACATAATATCGTATTTGTAAACCAATTCCTCAGGTGAATGAACATTATCTTCAGGAGCACCTATAAAACACCAGTCAAACGGTAAATCGGATTTCTGTAATACACCTCCATCACTTCCACCTGCCGATTCTACTTCTAATTGAAATTTCACCCCCGATTCTTTAGCTAATTCGATGATTTTATTCAAAAAAACCTTTCTTGGAATACCACTATCTCTCATAGAAATAGCGACACCTCCACCATGAGGAACACCTTCTGTCACCCAAGTAATATCTGAAATCAATGCTTGTCGAACGCCATATTTTTCATAAATATATTTACCACAAAACCCAACAGAATTTCCACCATGTTCTTCGTATGTTGAAAAAACTATAATTCCATTCTCTAAACTTTCTGCAACTTTCAATGCACTCCAAACTCCTAATCGGTTATCCATATAGGGAGATTGAACATATTCATCAGTTTCTCTGAAATTTGGTCTAAAAGTCAAATTTGTACCACGATCAATTTCACGATCTAATACATATTGCAACTCTCTATTTCCATCTTCATCTTCAAATACCAATAATTCTGTTTCAATTTCACCTTGACTATCAGAACCAACTAGTTGAATTCCTTCTGAAGTTTTTGGCCCACCAATGCGAATTAAATTTTTAGCATATCCAACAGTAAAACCGATTGAATCCATATGAGCAAAAATAGCAGTCGTTGGATTTCCAAAAACGAGCATTAAAGTATCTTGAAATTCATCACCAAATATCATTTGAGGCTGAATTTTCCATTTCGACTGTTCTTTTCGAACATAATTAATGATAAAGTCTCTAACACCTCGCTCATCACCAGATGCACCTCTAACCTCAACTAATTCTTTTAATAATTTCATTTATATTTTATTATTTCAATATATTCCTAAGATTTCTAATTCCAACGTAGAAAATTCCTCTAAGTCTGCTTTAAATAAATCTTTAAAGTTTAAAGGTAAATTTAAGACAATCTCACAATCATTTTCAAATACTTGCTTTTGAATTTCAAGACCTTTCTGTTTTATATAACTCATTACAGAAGGCATATCGCTGTATTCAAATTTCAGTTTTACCCATTCAAAAATTTCCTTCTCAACAATGACCGCACTTTCTAACGCTTCTTTCGCCGCTGTTTTATACGCTGTAATCAATCCCCCCACTCCAAGCTTTGTTCCTCCATAATAACGAATAACACCAATTAGAATATTAGACAAATCAAACGATTGTATTTGACCTAAAATTGGAATGCCTGCAGAATTATTCGGTTCACCATCATCATTTGCTCTATACACATCGTGATTAACACCAAATCGATACGCATAACAAAGATGTCTCGCTTGATGATGTTCTTTTTTCCATTGTTCAATAAAAACCTTCGCTTCGTCTTCTGAATAACAAGCTACCGCATACGCAATAAACTTAGAACCTTTTTCCTTATAAAGTCCTTCAGAAATTTCTTCAACTGTTTTGTATGTAGATTTTAAACTCAATTCACTTGGATTCTTTCAAGTTGCAAGTTTAATCATTTTCTTGATAATGGTTAGAAACAAAAAAGCCACTCTTTCGAATGGCTTTCAATTTTATTGTATCGTCAACTTCTTTTCTAAGTCTTCTAAATAAACTTTAAATTGTTTATCTGTTTCAGAAAGATTCAATACGGTTCTACAAGCATGTAAAACGGTAGCGTGATCTTTTCCTCCACAATGAGAACCGATATTTGCTAAAGAAGATTTTGTCATTTTCTTAGAGAAGAACATAGCAATTTGTCTTGCTTGAACAACTTCTCTTTTTCTTGTTTTTGATTTTAACATTTCAATTGGTAAATCGAAATAATCACAAACCACTTTTTGTATGTACTCGATTGATACTTCACGTGCAGTGTTTTTCACGAATTTATCAACCATTTGTTTCGCTAAATCAATTGTAATTGCTTTTTTATTCAATGAAGCTTGCGCTAACAAAGTATTCAAAGCACCTTCCATTTCACGAACATTCGTATTGATACTGTAAGCTAAATATTCAACAACGTCTTTTGGCAACTCAATACCATTTCCGTACATTTTCTTTTCTAAAATAGCGATTCTTGTTTCTAATTCAGGCGCACCTAAATCAGCAGATAATCCCCATTTGAAACGAGACAATAAACGTTGTTCCATTCCTTGCATCTCTACTGGTGGTTTATCAGATGTTAAGATAATCTGTTTACCATTTTGATGTAAGTGATTAAAAATATGGAAGAATACATCTTGAGTTTTCTCTTTTCCAGCAAAGAATTGAACATCATCAATGATTAACACATCAATCATTTGATAGAAATGAATGAAATCATTAGTAGATTGATTTTTAATTGCATCGATGAATTGGTGAGCAAACTTTTCAGAACCTACATAAAGAACTGTTTTGTTTGGAAATTGATTTTTGATCGAAATTCCAATCGCATGCGCTAAATGTGTTTTCCCTAAACCAACACCACCGTAAATCAACAATGGATTAAAAGCTGTTCCTCCTGGTTTGTTTGCAACTGCAAATCCTGAAGCTCTTGCTAATCTATTGCAATCTCCTTCAACGAAATTATCGAATGAATAAGATGGATTTAAATTAGATTCAACATTTACTTTCTTTAAACCCGGAATGATGAATGGATTTCTAATTTGATTTTCATTCAAATTCAAAGGCATTGAAACTGGTGCGTTTTTCAATTCTTTCTTGTTCAATGCAGGCAATTTCACTGTATAAGGAGTTGAATTCGTACTGTTATTTTCCATAACGATACTGTATTCCAATCTTCCTTCAGTTCCTAATTCTTTTTGAATAACTTTTTTCAATAAAGTAATATAATTTTCTTCCAACCACTCGTAGAAAAAGTGTGAAGGAACCTGAATTGTTAGAATATTATCCTCTAACTTCACGGGAATGATAGGCTCAAACCACGTTTTAAAAGCTTGTAAGGAAATGTTATCCTTAATTACTTTCAAACATGCATTCCATGCGCTTTCATGTGTATTACTCATCGAAACTGTACTTTTTAGTAAATAGTTATTAACTTATATATCTTTAAAACTTCTTGTTCATTGAAAATCAACGCTTAGACATAAAAGAAGTTCTCTCTTTTTTCTGAATACAAATATTTACATAAAAAAGTTAAAAAAAAAATCGTTTTGCTATTGATTTAATGGAAACTTTTACTTGTGTGAAAAATATTTTTTTCAGCTTTTCTATAACTAACTGATAAATATAAGACTTAAGGTAGTTAACTTAATATTTTACTTTTTTCAAAAAAAATTAAGTAAAAAATACCGCACTTTTTAGTCGTTAATAAAGGTACAAAAAATATTCTAAATGTCTATATTTGATTAAAGTTTTAAGATTATGTTGATAAATTTTTGTTCATCCACTCATTTACGTGTTAGATACAGTGAAACAGACCAGATGGGTTACTGCTATTACGGTAATTATGCGCAATATTTCGAAGTTGGAAGAGTCGAAGCAATGCGAGCTGTTGGGATGAGTTACCGCGAAATGGAAGATGAAGGGATTATGTTACCAGTATCTGAATTTAACGTCAAATATCACAAACCTGCTTTATATGATGATGAATTAACAATTATCACAAAAATAACAGAAATAAAAGGTCCACGTTTATTCTTTGAATACGAAATAAAAAACGATAAAAACGAATTACTTTCAACTGCTAAAACAACTTTAGTATTTGTTTCAAAAGAAAACATGAGACCTATCACGCCTCCTACTTCATTTATCAAACTAATCTCAAATTATGAAATCTAATTTCACCTTCAGCAAATACTCAAAATCTTCTATCAATTCTTTTTTATCAATTCGAGAAGGAGAAACAAAAATTGGTCAAACATGTCAATTTGATTATTTAAATAACGACTCTAAATATGTCATCCTAGGGATTTCGGAAGATATCGGACCTCAATCAAACTTAGGTTTTTCGGGAAGTAATAATGCTTTTAAATCTTTTATCGCGCGATTCGTTAACATGCAAGATAACCGCTTTCTAAGTGGGAATTCTATTTGTATTTTAGGTGAAATCAAATCAAACGACCTATTTGAATCTATAGAAACAGGTAGAAAACTTATCTCTGAATTAGATGAATTTGTAAAATCAATTGTTGAACCTATTATACTTTCAGGGAAAATTCCGATTGTAATTGGTGGCGGACATAATAATGCTTATCCACTTATTTGGGCATCTTCTCTTGCGAAAAAAGAATCGATCAACGTCATCAATCTTGATCCACATGCTGATTGTCGAGCATTAGAGGGAAGACACAGTGGAAACCCATTTTCATACGCAAAACACAATCAATATCTTGATCATTATTCTGTTTTAGGACTTCATCAACAATACAACAATGAAACGATGTATGAATACCTCGAAGCAAATAATTTCAATTTTACATTTTTTGAAGACTATCTTTTTAACAACCGTTCATTAACGCAAGATATTGAACATTTTGCTCACGTTTCATTCAATAAATCAATTGGAGTTGAATTAGATCTCGATACAATTGCATTTATGCCATCATCAGCATTCACACCAAGTGGATTCACTGTAAATGACGCAAGAAAATACATTCATACAATCGCAAAACATAAAAACATTTCTTATCTACACTTGCCTGAAGGAGCACCTTCCACATTAAAAGAAGAAAAAATTGTAGGTAAGACATTAGCTTATTTAGTAAGTGATTTTATCAAGCAAAATTTAAATTATCAAAAATAAACGCCATTCGTAGTTCAACTTATTTTTGAATTAATCAAACACAATTGTCGTCATTCTAAAAATATATTTTATATTTAGGGAAATGGATATGAACACAAATAAATTACCAATACTGAATTTTGTAAAATATTTTTTTCCAGTTCAGCTTTTTATTGGTCATCTTAAATACAATTTATTAGCAATTTTGTATTGGTTAATTCTATTGTTAATTGTTACTGATAATATTGGTAAAGCTTATGGTGTTCCCTTACTTTTCTTTTCACCTGAATACCTAGGAGAAGTTAATAGCTGGTCATTTTTATTTATTGGCTTTTCGGTTGGTGGGTTTATTATGGGATTCAACACCTATAGTTATATTAAACTAGGACCATATTATCCATTTTTAGTTGTTGTCACCAAGCCATTCTTAAAATTCTGCTTAAACAACTTCATAATTCCACTAATTTTCAATATAATATATATTTACAACTTAACTTACTTTCAGCTTAATGAAGAGCATGCTTCTGGTAGTCAAGTTTTTATTTATGTTTTATCGTACATTGGAGGAATCTCAATTTTCTTATTATTCTCATTATTTTATTTTTTTCCAACGAATAAAAACCCTTTTTCGTTGATCAAAAACTCAGCAAACGATAATCACCAGTCTACCAAACCTATTAATTCAGTACTACATAATAAAGAAAAATGGTACGATGCCTTTCAATATCATGATGAAAAATCGTATATCTATATCGGTACAAAATTCAAGCTCTTCAAGAGTCGAAGTGTACAACATTTAGAGGAAGAATTAATTGAAAAAGTATTTGCTAAAAATCGTGTAAACACATCTGTTTTTGAATTAATTACCATTATATCGTTCTTTATTTTAGGAGGATTTAGAGATTA
>CANGHX010000127.1 GCA_947453715.1 Flavobacteriales bacterium
ATACAAATGTGATTGTATTGAACTTTGGTCTAAACTCTTTTTTTCCATGAATCCTAAGGTAAACAAAAATTTAATTTAAGGATGCCAGCACATCAAAATAAAAATGTCCCAATATCTACTTTCATTAAGTTTAAATTCTAACTGAATGATTACATTTGTAAAATCAAAAAAGAAAAAATGTATAGATCTCATACTTGTGGCGAATTACGCCTTTCTCATATAGGAAATACTGTAACCCTTGCTGGTTGGGTACAACGTTCTCGTAATTTAGGTGGAATGACTTTTATCGATTTACGTGATCGCTATGGAATTACACAATTAGCATTTAATGCAGAAGACAATGCTGAATTAGCAACAACAGCGTCTAAGTTAGGTCGTGAATTTGTTATTCAAGTTACAGGAAAAGTAATTGAGCGTTCAAGTAAAAACAATCAAATTCCTACAGGAGAAATTGAAATTTTTGTTACTGAAATTACAATTTTAAATGCTGCAAAAACTCCTCCTTTTACAATTGAAGATAATACAGATGGTGGTGAAGAATTGAGAGCTCAATACAGATATTTAGATTTACGTCGTAATCCAGTACAAGAAAAATTAAGATTAAGAAACAAAGTTGCTCTAGAAACACGTAAGTATTTAGATAGTCAAGATTTCTTAGATGTTGAGACACCATATTTAATTAAATCTACTCCTGAAGGTGCAAGAGATTTTGTTGTTCCTTCAAGAATGAATGAAGGTCAGTTTTATGCATTGCCCCAATCTCCACAAACATTCAAACAATTATTAATGGTTTCTGGATTTGATCGTTATTATCAGATCGTAAAGTGCTTCCGTGATGAAGATTTAAGAGCGGATAGACAACCAGAATTCACACAAATAGATTGTGAAATGGCTTTTGTGGAGCAAGAAGATATTTTACAAACATTCGAAGGTTTAATCAAACACTTATTTAAAACTGTTCGTGGAATTGAATTCGAAGGTGTATTCCCAAGAATGACATATGCTGAAGCGAGTGAAAAATATGGTTCAGATAAACCAGATATTCGTTTCGGAATGGAATTCGTTGATTTAACGGAATTAATTAAAGGGAAAGGATTCCCGGTTTTTGATGATGCAGAAGCAGTTATTGCAATTAATGCAGAACAAGCTGCAGTTTATACAAGAAAACAATTAGATGCTTTAACTGATTGGGTTAAACGTCCACAAATCGGAGCAAAAGGATTAGTTTATTTACGTTGTAACGAAGATGGTACATTCAAAAGTTCAGTAGATAAATTCTATTCAGAAGAAGAATTAGCTAAATGGGCTAAAAAAGCAAACGCTAAAGCAGGAGACTTATTACTTGTTTTATCTGGAGATCTAGAAAAAGTAAGAAAACAAATGAATGAATTACGTCTTCACATGGGGAATGAGTTGGGATTAAGAAATCCAAATCAATTTGCTCCTTTATGGGTATTAGATTTTCCATTATTAGAATGGGACGAAGACTCAAATCGTTACCATGCAATGCATCACCCTTTTACTTCTCCAAAACCGGAAGACATGCATTTAATTCAAACAGAACCAGGAAAAGTAAGAGCAAATGCTTATGACTTAGCAATGAACGGTGTTGAGTTAGGTGGTGGATCAATTCGTATTCACGATAGAGAATTACAATCAAGGATGTTTGATTTATTAGGATTTACAAAAGAAGAAGCTCAAGCTCAATTTGGTTTCTTAATGAATGCGTTTGAATATGGAGCTCCTCCACACGGTGGATTAGCATTCGGACTTGATCGTTTAGTTGCCACAATGGGTGGTTCAGATTCAATTAGAGATTATATCGCTTTCCCTAAAAACAACAGTGGACGAGATGTAATGATTGACGCTCCTTCACCGCTACATGCAGACCAATTGAAAGAATTAGGAATTTCAACATTATAATAATTCAAAAGGCACAGTTTTTAAATTGTGCCTTTTTTACATACAAACTATTACTATGAATTTTACTGAAGTTATTGGTTATGTTGCTTCTTTTTTAGTCTTAACTTCTTTCCTAATGAAAGATATTAAAAAACTAAGAATTGTAAATATTTTTGGATGTGCTGCATTTATAATGTATGGTGTGTTTTCAGCAGCATTGCCTGTAATTATTACTAATGGTGTAATTGTTTTAATAAATTTATACTACTTACTGAAGAATAAAGATTAACCATTTTTTACTTTTTATATGACATCTTTAGAAAAACTTGAAAATGAAATTAGTGAATTAAGAAATCAATTAATTCAACATCCTCTTTATTCTGACATAAAATCAATTGATGCGATTCAAAAATTCATGGAATCTCATGTTTTTGCAGTTTGGGACTTTATGTCTTTGCTAAAAGCGCTACAAATTGGATTAACAAATGTTTCAATTCCCTGGACTCCAAAAGGTAATCCAATAACAAGAAGATTAATTAATGAAATTGTTTTAGGCGAAGAAACAGATGTTAATGAATTAAATGAACCTAAAAGTCATTTTGAAATGTATTTGGATGCTATGTCACAAATGAATGCAAATACAAATGCTATAGAATTATTTGTTCAATTAATTGAAAAAGAGGGCATTGTCTCACAGGCACTTGAAAAAGTTCAAGTAAATGCAGAAACTAAAGCTTTTGTTGAATTTACTTTCGAGACTATTAAAACAAATAAACTTCATGTCATTGCTGGCGTTTTTACATTTGGTCGTGAAGATTTAATTCCAGATATGTTTATTGAAATCGTAAAAAACATAAATGCTAATTCAGATATCGATTTATCTAAATTAATTTATTACTTGGAAAGACATATTGAAGTTGATGGAGGTGAACATGGACCTATGGCTTTATCAATGATCGATGAATTATGTGGTAACGATGAAAATAAATGGAATGAAGTTATTTCTTATTCTAAAAGAGCTTTAGAATATAGAATCAAACTATGGAACGGAATTCATTCGGAAATCAGATAATATGAATAATCCACTTCAAAAAGGTCAAAAATTATATAGTGTCATTTTCTGGAAATGTCCAAATTGCCATGAAGGGGAATTATTTACCTATAAAAGTCCATATGTTTTCTTGAAAAGTTTGGATATGCCAAAAGAATGTTCGAATTGTAAACAAGATTTTGAAATCGAACCAGGATTTTATTTAGGTTCGCTTTGGACAAGTTATCCAATAGTAGCATTTTTGGTTATTGGATTAACGACTTATTTCTATCTTTATTTGGAAATGAAAGTTATTCCTTTTTTTTTACTTTTATCAACCATCTTATTTACATTACAACCATTAATAATGCGATTCGGAAGATCTATTTGGATTAATATATTTGTGAAATATAAGTCAAAAAAATAAGGAGCAAAAGCTCCTTATTTTAAATTTTATTTGATTTTACTATTGACCGTTAGTTTCAGGACTTATTTTATTAATAATTTTAAATTCAGTTCTTCTATTTGCTTGATGTTCTATTTCAGAACAACTAGAAAGTACTTTTTTCTCACACGGACAATTATTAACTAACTGACTCTCACCGTATCCTACACCATGAATTCTATCTGGATTTGTAATATGTTTTCTGATATATTCTGCTGAATTGAATGCTCTTTCTTGTGAAAGTTTCATGTTATATTTCTCTGTTCCTCTACAATCCGTATGCGAGCCTAACTCTACTGACATATTTGGATTTTCATTCATTATACGAATTACATTGTCCATTTTATCTTTTGTATCCTCACGAAGCACCGCGCTATTGACATCAAAATAAATAGTTTGTACTTTAATAAATGCAACGTTGTCAATAATTACGATTTCTTCTTTAACTTCAAGGGTAATTGTTTTTGATACTGACAATTCTTCTGTGATTGTTGAAACATCTGAAGTATCTGAAATATAATATTCTTTAGAAGTATGAATTTTATATTCTTGATTTTCTTGTGCTTTGATCGTAAATTTACCGTCTGCTTTTGTTGTAAAAGAACCAATTAATTTATTTTTTAAATCATAAACATCAACTTTTGCATTTGGAATTGGTTTTCCTACAGAATTCTTAACAACACCATTGATTAATTTTTCTAAAATATATTCTTCTGTGTTTAATTCTTTCAAAATTTCTAAGCTATAAATGTCATCATTTCCTTTTCCAGTAATACGATTTGAACATACATATCCTTCTTTCATTAAAGAGTCTATTATTATTCCAAAATCATCATATTGAGAGTTTAACGGAGCTCCAAAATTATTTACTTTTCCAAATTCTCCATTTTTTAAAGTTGTTGCAAAAATATCTAATCCACCTAATCCAAATAATCCATTTGAAGAGTAAAATAATATTTGTTTATCATCATGAAAAAATGGAAATAATTCGTCACCTTCTGAATTAATATGCTGACCTAGATTTACTGGTTTACCCCATGTTCCTGCTTTCGTAGCTTTACATTTATAGATATCAGTACCTCCAAATCCACCAGGCATGTTACTTGCAAAATAAAGAGTCTCACCATCTTTTGTAATATAAGGATGTCCTACAGAATATTCTTTGTCATTGTATTCGAATGAAATTGGTTCACCCCAAGTGCTATCTTCTTTCTTATCCACCCAATAGATTTGAAGATTGTAACTTCCATCTAATGCTTTTTCTTCATAATTAGTAGATGTATAATACATTCTTTTTAAATCAGATGTAAAAGATACCGCACCTTCATGATATTTTTTGTTGAATTTTGGTCTAAATTCTTTTTTAGTTGAAGCTGTATCAGTTGATTTCGGATCAAAAATAAATAAATCTAAAAATGATTTATTTGTCCAAATATAATTTTTTATGATCATACCATCATGTCTAATTGCATTTGCTGAAAACACGATACTATCATTGTAAAATGCTGGTCCGAATTCTTGATTTTCTGTGTTAATGTTTAATTGATTTAATTTAAAAAAACCTCTATCCTTTTTTAAATCATTAATTTTATTTAACAATACTTGATTTGTTTTAGATCTAATTTCATTTGGAGATTTATCAAAATAAGAATGCATCCATTTTTCAGAATCACCATATTTTCCATTCGTTTTTAAAATATTTGCATATGCAAAATAGTCATCTCCTGTTGCCTCTGATTTTTTTACAAGCTCAGCATATCTGATTTCAGAATTTTTGTAGTCTCCGATTTTAAAATAAGAATCTGCTAATTTTCTAATACCTTCTGAAGTTAAAGTATCTTTCTTTTTTTCAGTTCGTTCATATTTTTTAATTGCTTCATGATAAGCAAAAATAAAATACAATTTATCTCCTTTTAACTCCGTTTTTGATTTTTGTAATTGCCCAAAACCAAAACTAGTTATCATTAATAATATTAATATAATAGCACTTTTCATTTTACTTGATTTTGAATAATTATTAAAAATATCTTGGTGAAACAATTCGTTTTTTAGTTTTACTAATGAAGTCATATCTTAACATTAATTCATGACTTCCAGCATTTACTCTTGACGTTTGAACACCGTACGACCAATCAAAAGAATATCCAACTCTTAGATTATTTTCAAAATTATAACCTAATAACAATCCAACAGCATCACCCGTTCTGTACATACCTCCTATTTCAACAACTTTATTAAAAATAAAAAGAGCTGTTAAATCAGTTTGCACAGGAGCTGCTTGTGTCATTTTAACTAATAGTGTTGGTCTAAATGAAATTGCTTCACTCATTTTTAAAACAATACCACCTGTTAAATAAAAATGTCTTCTCTCCAAACTTAAGCCAGATGGAGCAGTAGGATCGATTTTATTCTTAATTAATTTTGGTGAAGAAAATCCTAAAAAGTATTTTTTTCTAGTAAAATAAAATCCAACTCCAAAATTAGGTGTTAATTGATTTCTAGTGTTATTTGCAATAGTAACATCATTTGAATTCGTTGCAACTAATCCAACTAAATTAGCTTGAAGTAAGTTAATTCCACCATTAATACCCATTGATAACTGACCTCCGACTTTAAATTTAATTTTATAGGCATAACTTGCATTAAACGAAGTATTATTAACTGGACCAATTTTATCATTTAATGCAGACAAACCAATTCCCATTTTATGTTTAAATAAAGGTGCATGAATTGTGAAATTATCTGTTACAGGAGCGCCTTCAAAACCAATCCACTGAGATCGATGAAGTGTTGTTAATGTTAATACCTCTCTACTTCCTGCATAAGCGGGATTAATTGATAACATATTAAATGAATAATGTGTATACATCGCATCTTGTTGTGCATTAGCAGCCACTAAATTCAAAATGACAACCAAACATGAAATTAATTTTTTCATACTCTTTAATTTTAAGATCCACTTCCTTTTTTCAAAGGAAGTGGATCATCTATTATTTAGTTAAATAAATGTATCCTTTTAATGTGTTTTGTTCTGGTGTATTGCCTTCCTTACCAAGGTCAAGTACATAGAAATACGTTCCAACTGGTAAATCATCACCTCCAACTGCTGTTGCTTCAGTGTTTTTACCATTCCAATCATTATTATATCCATGTACTTCGTAAATTAAATTACCCCATCTGTTGTAGATCATTAATACGTTGTTTGGATAATCATAAATTCCATTTATTTCTAATTTATCATTTACTCCATCTCCATTAGGTGAAATAACCTGAGGTACTATTAACTCTAAACCAATTGATTGACAATCTGATGTATCAACACACGTATGGTTTGTTAAAATAACTGCATAATTTCCACTTTGGAATGGTGTGAATGTTTGAGTTGTAACACCTTCCCAAGAATAACCATTGTCACAATTCACCCACTGATATTGAACTGTATCAGCTAATGCAGTGAAGTATTTGTTCCCTGTCAATGTAATCAAATTAGTAGAAGGCATTCTATCAATTGTTAATACGATTGTCATTAAACTATCACATCCTACAGCATTTGCAATTGTATCATGGTATGTTCCTGAATTTGTCCAAGTATATAATCCACTTGGAGATGTAAACGTCTCACAAGCTCTCATTGCTACTGTACTTGATGTAGAATGATTCACTGTCAAGTTGATTGTTATTATACTATCACATCCATAGACACTTGGTATTATCGCAGTGTATACTCCACTTTGTGTGTAAACAACATTATCTGGTGCTGTGTATGTGTCACAAACTGGTGCTGGAGTAATTGTTGAAGTTACTGGCATCACAGTCACAATTTGAGTTGAAGTTGTCATATTTCCACCTTCATCCACAACCGTCCAAATTACAGTAGTAGCACCTTGAGAATAAACTGTTGGACCATCATTGTATACAGTATCTACTGTACAGTTATCTGCAAAAATTGGTGTTCCTAAATTAACATTTATTGCTGTACACCCAGCATTATTTGGCATAACCTGAACATCAACAGGAGCTGAAATTGTAGGATTAGTAATATCATGTATGAATACATTTTGTGTCGTTGTAGAAATGTTTCCATTTCCATCATCAAATGACCATGTTATTAAATAATTTCCTTGAACTGTATATGTTAACGGATCTAAAGTTGTTCCTGTTACTGAACCAATACAGTTGTCAATCGCTGTTGGTGCAGTCACAGTAGCTGAACATTCAGCAATAACATCTGCTAGTACAGGTGTAACTGGAGCAGTAATATCATCAACCGTCACAACTTGTGTAGCTGTTGAAGTATTTCCTGATAAGTCAACAAACGTCCAAGTTACATTATGAACACCTTGTGTAAATACTGTACTCGTAGTACCTGTGATTAAGTTATCACAATTGTCTACTGCAACAGGAGGTGTTACTGTACATTCAAATGATATTGGAGCTAAAACTGCAGCAATTGCAGGTGCTTCGTTGTCAATAACATTAACATAAAAGAAACAATTTGATGTATTTCCAGAAGCATCTGTAGCAACCCAATCAACTCTTGTTATTCCATGATTAAATGTCACATTCATTAATGTAGAACCTGTTCCAGTTGTAACACCTGATAATGTATATACTCCATTTGCAGAACAGTTGTCTGTAATCGTAGGATCAAATAATGGGTCTGTATTTGTATTGCTACATAATGTAGGGTCAACATTTACAACTAATGTATCTACAAAGTTACATGCAATTACAGGTAATTCATTATCATTAACTACTACATCAAATGAACAAGTAGATATATTTCCTGAAGCATCTGTTGCTGTCCAAGTAACCGTTGTTGTCCCTTTGTTGAAAATTTGATTCATTAAATCACTTGTTGAACCAACTGTTGCTCCTGATAATGTTGCAATAACACTCGCTAACGAACAGTTATCTGAAGCTGTTGGATTAAATAATGGATTTAAATTTTCATATGTACAATTTCCTAAATCTGTACTTAAAGTTTGAGTACCAGTTACGTTACATGCAATACTTGGCGCTATTCCATCAAACACATCTATCGTATAAGAACAAGTGCTAGCATTTCCTGAAGCATCTTCAGCTGTCCAAGTTGCTATAGTCAATCCTGGTAAGAATGATAATCCTTGTAAACTTGAACCAGTACCAGTTGTTGCACCTGTTAATACATAAGTCGTATTTACTGGACAATTGTCTGTTCCTGTTGCGTCCCATACAATTCCATTTTGTAGGTATGTACATCCATTGTTAGTTGAAACAGATACTGGTGCTGGACAAGTAATTACCGGTGTAATTGTATCTAATACATCGATATTAAACCAACAATAAACTTCGTTTCCTGCAGGATCTTTTACCGACCATTTAACTTGTGTCGTCCCTAAATCAAATGTATAACCATTTAATGTAGAAGCAGCAATTGTATCATCAATACCATTAAAAGTAGTAATGAATGAGTAAATCACAGAACAGTTATCAGCACCTACTGCATCCCAAGCTGTTCCTGCATGAACATATGTACATAAATTATTTGTATAAACTGTCTCTATGTGACCATCTGCTCCATTACACGCAATAGTTGGCAACTCATTATCTACAATATTCACCGTGAATGAACATGTAGATACATTTCCATTTACATCGGTTACTGTATATGTTTGAGTGTTAATACCTGCTGGGAATAATGATCCACTTGGTAAACCTGTCAATGTCATTGAAAGTACTCCACAGTTGTCTGTTGGTGTTGGTGTGAAGAAATTAGCATTGTTTCCACATAATCCTGGTAACACTGGAGCTAATATATC
>CANGHX010000128.1 GCA_947453715.1 Flavobacteriales bacterium
ACAGCATACCTTTTTTAACTGTTGGTAAATTATAGAATAGCCGCAATTTTAACTCATTCATAAGCAGTAGAAAATTTACAAGTAACTGTTTACTAAATGTGTAAGGTCATTGTTTTACAGTTTTAAATGTTTACGTATGAAAAAATTGTTAGGAGTTTTAGTGTTTACTAGTTTAATGTATTCTTCCTTTTCTCAGGTGTCGTTGACAGTTAATACCAATAATCGCTACCAGCAAATAGAAGGTTTTGGAGGATCTATTTTTTATTACTGCGATTGGTTGGTTGTACACTCAAGAAGACAACAGATTTACGATTATTTGTTTAAAGACCTAGGTGCTACCATACTACGTACGGGAAATCATTACTACAACGAGAACGTAAGCAATCCTTTTATTGACAAAGAGGCTACAGTTATTGCAGAAGCTAACAAAAGAACGCCCACCGATGTACTTCTTTCATCATGGAGTCCTCCTGCCACTTATAAAAGTAATAAAAGCATCTATAATTACGGAACCAAAGCCACCCTTGATACAAATGCTAATGGAAAATATGTGTATGGATCTTATGCTAAATGGTGGTATAATTCGCTTTTAGAATACAAGAAACGTGGGGTTGCAGTAAAATATGTGAGTATGCAAAATGAACCCAATTGGGCACCTAGTTACGAAGCATGTATTTTTATGCCTAAAGAACAATTGACGTATGATGATTCATTAAAAAGAAATGTAAAGGTGGCTTCTTTTGGAACAGCATTTTCGCATGTGTACGATACTATTTTTAAGTATAAGGATAGTCTCCCGATGATGCCAAGAATGTTAGGCCCTGAACTTTTTGGAATAGAGAAAGCATATTCACCCAATCTTCCTTCGTACACTGCAAACATGGATATGACTAAATGCTATGGCATAAATCATCATCTTTATACCGGAGGAAATACTAAATATGCCCAAACATTTGTATCAAATCTTACTTACATAAATACGGTATATCCAACAAAACCCAAATTTCAAACGGAGTTTAGTACGGGTAACTGGTTTTTTACAGCAGGGCTTATTCAAAATTCACTTATATATGAAAAAGCATCAGGATATTTAGTTTGGTGTTATTCATGGCCTAATAACAGTACCTCGTTAGTTAGTATACAAAGCCCTTTCGACAGTGCAAAGTGGACTAACAAAAATGGATATACCGTTACTAAAACGTACTATGCTGTAAAACAGTTTAGTAAATTCATCAGGCCAGATTGGCGTATGGTAGGGATAACTCCTTCAGATTCTGTTTTGAGTGCGTCGGCATTTATAAGTCCGGATACTACGCAAATGTCTGTTGTTGTAGTGTGTAATAGTAAGGTAAGCAAAACGATTTCTATTGATTCTTCAATAGGGTTTACTATTGGTTCAGGGAAATTGTATGTTACAGATTCTACAAGAAATTGTGCGTTAGTAGATACATATACAGCCAAGCAAAAAGTGGTACTTACCCCAATGTCTATCAATACTTTTGTTTTAGATAGGGCTTTTCCTTTGCCAATAACAATTTCAGATTTCAAGGTGAATCTAATTGCAAATAACGCTGTTTCGTGTAAATGGAAATCAGAAATAGCTGCCTACAGTCCATTTAGTTTTATCATTGAGAAGAGTAATGATGGGGTCTCATTTAAACAAATAGCAACAATTTCCTCACAAAATGGAGTGACATCCTACTCTTATACTGATCCAATTAATACAAAATCGAATCTCTTTTATAGAATTAAAATTGTTACCCAAGATAATAAGTCTTCCTATTCAAATGTGGCTTTATTAAAGAATAATCCTGAATCAAGGAGTTTTTGTATTAAGCCAAATCCTGCCCGCAATAGGATAGTCCTAACTGGAAATGGGTTAAAGAAAGTTTCTATCAGTGATGTTTCTGGCAAGGTGATGTTTACGAAGTCTTTAAATGCAGATATATCCGAAAATACCATTAAGCCAACTTTATCTCAAGGAGTCTATTGGGTAAATGTAGTGTTTGAAGATGGTTCAAGTCAGGTAGAAAAGGTGGTGTATTTCCCTTAATTACTATTGAGTTTTTGGATGCTTGGAGTTGAAAAAATATAATTATGTGTATGAGTAAAGTAAGAGGGTTAATCACCTTTCTATGTCTGATGTTTGGGTTTTCTGTTATTGCACAACAAAACAAGGCAACCTTTAGTTATTTCGAATACAAGGGGAACGATGAGTTCTTTAATAAGAAGATGAATCCTGCTAAATCCTATCTCAATCCAATTGTTAGTGGATTCCATCCCGACCCAAGCATTTGCCGTAAGGGGGATGACTATTATCTAGTCAATTCATCCTTTAGTTATTATCCTGGCATACCTATTTTTCATAGTAAGGATTTGGTGAGTTGGCAGCAGATAGGGCACGTTTTAGATAGGCCTTCCCAATTAAAATTGGATGGACTCGGCGTCTCTTCAGGAATATATGCACCCGATATTAAGTACAATGAGAAAAATAAAACCTTTTACATGGTAACCACTTTGGTTGGAGGTATCAATAATTTCTTGGTAAAAACAACAGATATTTCTAAAGGATGGAGCGAACCGATTCTCTTACCTAAGGTGAATGGGATTGACCCTTCTATCTTTTTTGATGATGATGGAAAGGCTTATATAGTTAATTGTGCGGCTCCCGACAAGGAACTTTGGAGTGGACATCGGGCAATTAGATTGATTGAATATGATTTGATAAATGACAAGACAATTGGTACAGGAAAGATTATTGCAGATGGTGGCGTTGACCCCTCTACAAAACCTGTTTGGATGGAAGGTCCTCATTTGTATAAGATAAAGGGCACGTATTACCTGATGACTGCCGAAGGAGGAACAGGGGAATCTCATCGTGAGGTAATTTTTAAATGTAATAAGGTAAATGGTGACTATACGCCTTTGCCAATAAACCCAATTCTAACACAAAAAGGACTTCCTGCTGATAGAAAAGATATCGTAACCTGCACGGGACATGCAGATTTGATTCAAACTGCTACAGGTGATTGGTTCAGTGTATTTCTTGGTACAAGACCCTACAATAATGGATACTATAACACAGGGAGAGAAACTTTTCTTTTGCCCGTTAAATGGGTGGATAGTACGCCAATAATCCTGAAGGCAGGTGATTATATACCTATAGTAGTCAATAAAGCAGGACTTGATTCGAAGGCCGAAAGACCAACTGGGAATTTTGTTTGGCGAGATGAATTTACATCTGATAAGCTAAAGCTTGAATGGAATATGCTGCGGACTCCCCGTGATGAATGGTGGAAACAAGAAAAAAATAAAATGATAATTTCTGCAATGCCGAAGAGTATTTATGAAAAGGTGAATCCAGCTTTTTTGGGAAGACGAATACAGCATCAAACTTTTGAAGTGTCAGCATCCATGAAATTTATACCAACCAATGAAAAGGAATTGTCAGGATTGGCATTGATTCAGAATGAAAAAAATAACTTGGTTGTTGGAAAAACCATTAAGGATGGTAAGGCATTCGTTGTTTTGTATGCGATGGTACAAGGGGTGAAATCCACTATTGCTGAAACGGAAATGCCTGCTAATGCATCTAATGAGGCAATAACTTTTAGTGTTATTGCTAATAAAGGGACGTGTAGCTTTTATTATAAAATAGATAAAGGGGATAAAATTACTATTGCAGAAAATGTCGATACAAAGTGTTTAAGCACAAGAATGGCGGGAGGTTTTGTAGGGGCTTATGTAGGAATGTATGCAACTTCTGTTGCACAATAATTTAATAAAAAAAGTATGAATCAAATAATAAGGTCACTCGTTATCATCTTGGCTTTTCAGTTAGGATTAATGAATACTATAAAAGTCATTGCACAGTCAAATAAATTGCCCTTTATTCTCGATGGGGTTCATAATAATCCGGGAGAACCGTTGACGAAGACTGATTTCTCAAATCCTTTGTATCTTAAAGAAAAGGGATACACAGGGCAAGTAATCAACGAATTTACTTTTGCACATGCTGCAATTACTTTCGATAAGCTAAGTCCGGATATATTTCCCGAAGGTTCAAAGGGAAGAGAGTGGGTAATGAAAGCTGCTGAAAAGGTTCGTTTGAATATTAAAAAAGCACATGCTGCGGGTCTAAAGGTTTATTATTTTACCGATATCATCGTTTTACCAAAAACTTTGGTAGCCCTTTATCATGATGAAATATGTGACAAGAATGGGAAGATTTCATTAGAGCGACCAAAGACAATTGAAATACATCGAATAATGTTTGAAGAACTATTCAATACGTTTCCCGACTTAGATGGCTTGGTAATCAGAACAGGCGAAACATATTTGAATAATGTGCCCTATCATACGGGGAATAATCCAATTACAGATGGTGAAGAAAGCCACATTAAACTCATAAACCTATTGAGGGAAGAAGTGTGTGAAAAACGAAATAAACAAATTTTCTACAGGACATGGTCTTTCGGCGGGATGCATGATTCTGCAAAATATTATTTAGATGTTACCAATAAAATTGAACCACACAAGAACCTTGTCTTTTCAATCAAGCATACAAAGGGCGATTATCATAGAACCTTTCCTTTTAATCCATGCTTAGGAATTGGTAATCATCTTCAAATCGTAGAAGTTCAATGTCAACGTGAGTATGAGGGGAAGGGGGCACATCCTAATTATGTGATGGATGGGGTGATTAATGGTTTTGAAGAATATAAAATACAAAAGTTAGCGGGGAAATATCAATGTTTAAATGACCTGAAATCAAGCAAGAATTTTGTGGGCATTTGGAGTTGGAGTCGAGGTGGAGGATGGGTTGGTCCCTATATAAGCAATGAATTTTGGTGTAAGTTAAATGCTTATGTGGTTAGCAAATGGGCACAAAATACGAACCTTACGGAAGAGGCCGTTTTTAATAGTTTTATGGATGAAAATGGAATACTCAATGCTGAATCCCGAAAGGCATTCAGGAGACTTTGTCTCTTATCTGCAAAAGCCGTATTGCGAGGACATGAAAGTGCACAAGTTCCATTTAATAGCAATTGGACTCTTTGGATGCGGGATGAGTTTTTAGGTGGAATAGATTCTACAAAAACGGAAAAGGGAGTTAGTGAAGAGTATCTACATAAAGCATTTAATGCGTATTATAAAAAAGGACAGTTAGATAAATTTATTGAAGATAAGAATGAATCGGTGGCGATTTGGAAGGAGATTGTTGAATTGAGTGGCAAAATTGAAATGACAGATAAAGCCAATCAAAACTATATAGTAGTTTCTTCTAAGTATGGCCTTTTATTACATCAGATAATTGCATCAGGTTTAAATGTGCTATCAATTGGGTTTAAATGGGAGCGAACAGGCGTTTATGATAAAGAAAAGCTAAGTCAATTCATTAGTAATTATGATAAGGCATGGGAGGAATATTTACAGTTGAAAAAGGATAATTCATCTTGTGCTACCCTTTATAAACCTTACTCTTTTGTATTTGTCGGGCCTACCTATATGGGAAATAAAGGCATGAAGGCATCTGTAGATAAATACAGGAAATTATTGTAATTCCCGGCCCTGTAAAGGGTTAAAGAATCTCAATTGAATCAAAATCAGTTTATATATCCCTTGACTATGAAAACGATTGTTTAAATAGTAGTCTCAAAATGATGATGAATAAATATTTTTTATTAATAATTCTGATTGGCTTTTTTGGAGTTCAGTCAAAGTCTCAAAGTCTGCATAAGAATAACTTTTTTGCTAATCTCCCGATAGAGGCAGACCCAAAAGTTGTGGGTAAAAGAGTGGTGGAGAGATTCATGCAAACGCCGCATACTTTTTATGGTGCTGTCCGCCCCAATCAAACACCCCCTATAATTACTTATCCTGATGTATGTACGTGGTATGGGGCATTTCAATTTGCAAAGCTTACAAATGATACAGGACTATCAAGAAGGCTAATTGATAAGACTGCTTTATTATTGACAACAGAATCTAATCTTGTTCCACAGCCTAACAACGTGGATGATGCTGTTTTTGGAGTATTGCCATTGACTGCTTTTCTTCAAACAAATGATTCTGCATTCTATCAATTAGGCATCAAGAGTGCCGATGCACAGTTTAAAACCTTGTCTGTAGCAGAATATCAAAAGTTGCCTCTGCAAGTAAGGAATTGGTATAAGGAAGGGTTAAGTTGGCACACGAGATTTTGGATGGATGATATGTATATGATAACTTCTTTGCAGGTTCAGGCTTTTAGGGCCACTAACAAGGTGGAATATATAAATAGGGCTGCAAGGGAAATGGTCGCATACATTGATACCCTTCAAAATGAGGATGGATTGTTTTATCATGCCCCCGATGTGCCTTATTATTGGGGTCGTGGCGATGGATGGTTGGCAGCAGGAATGGCGGAGTTGTTACAGTCATTGCCTGAAACTAACTTGTACCGACCTAAGATTATGAATGGATATTTAAAGATGATGGCTGCCTTGTTGAAAAACCAAAGTTCAAGCGGAATGTGGAGGCAGTTAATTACAGACCCCGAAGCTTGGCCTGAAACTTCAGGTAGTGCCATGTTTACATTTGCGTTTATTACAGGAGTTAAAAATGGTTGGTTACCTGCCTCTATTTATGAGCCTGCAGCAAAAAAAGCTTGGATAGCGTTGGTAGGATACCTCGATGAAAATGCCAATCTAAAAGAGATTTGTGAGGGAACCAATAAAAAGAATGACCATCAATATTACCTGAACAGAAAGAGAAATAAAGGCGATTTACATGGACAAGCCCCTTTGTTATGGTGTGTAGATGCGTTGATTAAATAGACAATTAATCGTAATAATTTAAATAAACAAACATGAAGAAGTTTTTGGTTTTAATAATTGCCTTGCTCGGATTTAAGGAGATATACTCGCAAACAGTCTCTACTAAAATGGTGGTAGTAGATAGTAATGGATGGGCAAAGAACTCAGTAAATGTGACTGTTTTTCGCAAGAATTCATTAGCGACTTTTAAGGATACACAGTTTATAGCTTATTACAATAAGGATTCTTATTTGGTAGTTGGCAAGAGAAAAATAGGTGATGCCAATTGGATAACAAAAAGGAGTCAATACAAGGCAAACATCACCGATGCACACAATGTCATTAGTTTGATGGTGGATGATGATGGCTATCTGCATCTTTCGTGGGGACAGCATAATATACCACTCAATTATTGTATGAGTGTGAGTCCTTATTCACTTACACTAACCGAGAAAAAATCGATGACAGAACAAAATGAAAAGAGTGTCACTTATCCTGAATTCTTCAAACTACCTAATAGCAATCTTCTTTTCTTTTACAGAACAGGAATGTCAGGTAATGGAAATTTGATACTTAATAATTACAATATTAAAACAAAACATTGGGTTCAGTTACAACAAAATCTGATAGATGGTGAGGGCAAACGGAATGCTTATTGGCAATCAGTGGTAGATAAGAAAGGTATAATACATATTTCATGGGTTTGGAGGGAGAGTCCTGATGTGGCAAGTAATCACGATTTATGCTATGCATTGTCTAAAGATGGAGGTGTCACATGGGAAAAATCTAATGGAGAAAAATATTTCCTTCCAATTAATGCAACTACTGCAGAGTACATCTGTAGGATACCTCAAAAGAGTGAATTGATTAATCAGACCTCGATGAATGTTGATGATAATGGAAATCCCTTTATAGCCACTTATTTCCGTGAAAAAGATAGTCAAATACCTCAGTACCATGTAATCTTTAATGATGGAAAAGCATGGCATACCCAAAATCTTGCTTTTAGGAAAACGGCTTTTAGTTTAGCAGGTGGGGGTACAAAGAAAATACCTATATCACGACCACAGATACTTCTTTGGAATAAGAAAAGTACCGTCATTGCTGCATTAGTTTATAGGGATGAAGAACGGGATAGTAAAGTGTCAATAGCCATTAATAAGGATATTTTCAATAAAACTAATTGGACATTACAAGACCTTACCGATTCATCTGTTGGAGCGTGGGAGCCGTCTTTTGATACTGAATTATGGAAGAATAAAAAGCAGTTGAATCTTTTTGTACAGTTTGCCAATCAAGAGAATTCAGATACTAAAATAACGGCTATCACTCAGCCACAGAGTATTAATGTATTGGAATGCAGATTGTAGTAGAGAATAATACGTAGGCATAGAACTCCAAAAGTTTGCTGTCGAGTCGAATTTATTTAACAATCATTCATTAATGTTTTTCCTTTCAGGACTTGGGGCTCAATTCATTCATTAATGTTTGGAACTCGTTCTTGAATCTGTCTTGATTTCTAGTTGCTAATTGTAAAAGGTAGGCTTGCTAAAATTTGAGAAGGAATTGTGTTATTAGGTTGTATCTTCTTCGCTACAATCTACTAGGGCTGCACGCGTTTCGAACACTAGTGGCGTTTCGCGTGTGGCTTCGCTAAGATAGCTGTCAGTATTTTGGTGACCTTGTTTTATAATTTATATTTGATTGAAGCAAATCCAGACGAAACGTGTGAGGTAGCAGCGAAGATGTTAGCGAATTCCAGTTACAAACTGGCTCTACTAGTACACACAATTCCTCCTAGGGAAGACTTGCGCGAGAGGAAAGAATATACCATCTACTAATACGATTTCCTGCCTAATTTCAGCAGCCCCACTCGCAATTCTCCTCCTCGGGAGGAGGTGGGAGGTGGGTCTTTCGCAACTAGCCTATCTATTCTAGCTTTAGTAACAGCAAGTCTATGACAGAGTCATGAACAAGACCCCGACATTCATGGACTAGTGAGACTAGACCCCGACATTCATGGACTAGATGGTGTTTTATAACTGATAAACTTTCTTCGTCCATCTTTAAACCATTCCACCCACCCCCTTAAACTTCTCAATAAATGCCGTCAACTTTTGAAAAACAGTCTTCTTCTTGGTCAAATACTGAGGGTTTAATGGACTCATTTTGGGTAACAGTGCATTCAATTCTGTCCCATTCTCACTG
>CANGHX010000129.1 GCA_947453715.1 Flavobacteriales bacterium
ATTAATAATTCAGCATTCAAATAATTGATAAAATCTTCAGTTGTAATGGTTTTAAATGAGAATTTCTTAAAATAGCTTTTTAGAAATTTATCAAACAATTCTCTTCCAACTTTTTGTTCTAATGTTTTTAAGAAAAATGCACCTTTAACATAGGCGATCGAAGTCATTCCATCATCAGGATTACGACTTTCAAGTTTTAATTTTAATTGTGTGTCTTCCGGATGTTCACTATGACTGATGTCATTCATTTCACTTTCTAACTCTTGGAATTCGATAATAGCTAACATATCAGCTACTTCTTTACCATAAAGTTCTTCCATGATTCTATTTTCAAAATATACCGTGAATCCTTCGTTTAGCCAAAAGTCTTCCCATGCTGCATTCGTCACAAGGTTTCCTGACCAAGAATGAGCTAATTCATGTGCAATTACTGAAACAAGACTTCTATCTCCAGCCAAAAGTGTTGGGTTAGCAAAAGTCAAACGTGGATTTTCCATTCCTCCAAAAGGGAAAGAGTAAGGAAGTAATATAATATCATATTGTTCCCATTGATATTTGCCATAAATCTTTTCTGCTGCAGCAATCATTTTAGGCATGTCAACAAATTCATAACGACACTTTTCACTTAACTCTGGTTCAGAATAAATACCTGAATGTTTTCCTAATTTTACATATCGTAAATTTCCAACAGCAATTGCAATTAAGTAAGAAGGAATCGGTTGTTTCATTTCAAAATGATACTTTCCATCTGGATTTAAGTTGGTAGGATTTTTAGCGCTCATTACCGCTAATAAATCTTTAGGAACTTTTACATCAGCTGAATAAGTAATACGATTTGAAGGAACATCTTGAATTGGAATCCAAGAACGAGTTAAAATTGCTTCTCCTTGCGAATACATGAATGGAAACTTTCTACCAGCCGTTAATTTAGGATCTAACCAATCTAATGCTTCTGTTTCTTCAGTAGTTTTATAATAAATGTTGATGAATTTTGTGTCTTTTTTAATTTTCACAAATAAAGGTTGACCTAATAATTCATCGTTTTTTCCGATAATGAAATCGGTTTCATGCTCATCGCCACGACCAATTGTAACTTTTTGTATTTCTAACGCTTTAATGTCAAAAATAGCAGTATCACTTCCATGATTATCCATTTCATGTCGCGCAACACCATATAACGTTTTGTTTTTAAAATTGACATCTAATTCTAAAGACAAATGTTTGGTATGAATTTGTTCAACATTCGAAAAACTATGTGTTAAGATTTTAGATGACGAATCAATGTGAATAGCTTTCTTATGTTCATCAGAACTGCTAGAATCACAGCTGAAGACTAAAATTGAAGCTAATAGTAGATATATATAGTTTAAATTAATTCGCATCTAAATAATTTTGTTGAATGTTAAAGTTAATTGATTTTTAGAATTAATCGTTTTCTTTATTCGTTAAATATCGAATTACTTCTGCAGCACCAATCAATCCGAAAAGACCAGGCATATAACTTACTGTACCGTAAAAAGACTTTTTAAAATTACTTCCATCAGTTAATTTCAATGAAGATCTGATCTGTAATTCAGAAGAGAAAACGGCTCTAATTTTTTCATAATGAACATTTTCCCTTTTTAATCTTTTCTTTAAGTGACTTGCTAATTTGCAGTTATGCGTCTTTTTTAATGTTGTCACTTGCACACGTGAAGGATCCATTTTTCCACCAGCACCTAAGTGAGTTATGATTTTATATCTGTTTTTAACACAAACTTTTAACCATTCTAATTTTGGAGTAACAGAATCGATACAATCCATTACATAATCTGGTTTAAATTCATTTAAAAGTGCTTCAACTCTTTCTGGTAAAACAAATTCTTGAACGATGTTTAAGTTAATATCTGGATTAATATCCTTAATTCGTTCACCTAAAACAACCGCTTTATTTCTTCCAATCGTTGAATCTAAAGCTGTTAATTGGCGATTTTTATTGGTAATATCAAAACTGTCTCCATCAATTATGGTCATAGTTCCAACTCCTGCTCTTGCAATAAATTCACCAGCAAATGAACCAATTCCGCCAAGTCCAACAATTAAGACATGAGCGTTTTTTAATTTTTCCATTTTTTCAGCTGATACCAAAAGTTCAGTTCGTTCTAACCAATGTGCCATTTTGTAAAAGTTCTTTTAAAATTTTGTTCTATGATTTGTTCTAATTCCTGCAAAGATATTTTTTTTATTTCGGATACTTTTTGATAAATCTCAAAAATGTCGATATTCGAATCATCCGTTTCAAGAAAAAGTGATGAGTTAGGAATTTCAATAATAATTTCTTGAAGTTTTATATTCGTTAAAATTGATGCTCCAATACTGATCATAACTCCACTATCCAAAACACTTTTCACTAAGTTGGATTTATTAAAGCCATGATAAATCCATGTTTGTTTCGGTTTTACTTCTTTTTTTATAATTTCCAATTCATTCCAAGACTTTACGCAATGAAGAATTACAGGAAGATTCATTTCTTCGGAAATCTGAAGTTGTTTCAGGAAAACACTTTTTTGAATTTCAAATTCAGGTCCTTTTAATTTATCGAGCCCAATTTCTCCGATTGCTAAGCATTTTTTATTAACAGCATCAATCGAAATTGAGGAAATTAATTTCTCATTTTCAGAGGCAGACCATGGATGAATTCCAGACGAAAAATAGTCATATTCATCTGCGTTATCGTCTGATTTATTGAAGATAACGTTTGGATTCTTTGAAGAAAAATGAGAATGAATATTAAATAACATGTTTTAAAATTTGCTTTTAAAGCATTGAAAATTGTTTAAAACCTAATCTACATTGTAAAAAGGGTTAAATCTTTAAAAATAAAATTAATATTTTTAACCGTTCTTGAATAAGAAATGACGCTATTTCTTTTCTTATTCAATGATGCAAATTCTATTTTTTATTCATTTTAATTTGAGAATTAATAAATGCAATCATTAAATAAAAATTCATTTAACATATTTGACGAACCGGTTTTAGGACATCCTCAAGGCTTATTTATTTTGTTTTTCACGGAGATGTGGGAGCGTTTTTCTTATTATGGAATGCGAGCCTTATTGGTTTTGTTCTTGATGGCTTCAATTGGCGAAGGTGGTTGGGATTGGACAAGTGTTCAAGCGATGTCATTGTATGGAACGTATACTTCAATGGTCTATTTAACTCCAATTTTAGGTGGGTATTTAGCCGATCGTTATTTAGGTTCTCGAAATGCAGTATTGATAGGAGCGGTAGTAATGACCTTAGGACACGTTTCAATGGCATTGGAATTTCATCATATTTTCTTGTACATAGGAATTGGTTGTTTAATAATTGGAAATGGTTTCTTTAAGCCAAATATGACTTCAATAATTTCTAAGATGTATGCTGAAGCACCTGAAAAAAAAGATGGAGCATATACAATCTTTTATATGGGAGTTAATGCAGGATCATTCTTAGGGATTATGTTGTGTGGTTATTTAGGAGAAACTTTAGGTTGGTCGTATGGTTTTGGTTTGGCTGGGATCTTTATGATTTTAGGAATGATTCAGTTTTATTTCTCTCAAAAAATATTTGGAAACATAGGAGAAAAGCCTGTAAAAGAATCGCTTGAAAGTCCAAAAGAAGTAAAATTAGAATTTGAAGGAGATCGTTTGAATCCGTTTACTCAAGTAGATAAAATTATTGTTTTTATCTGTGCATTAGCTGGTTTAATCTGGGTAATCAATGATCCAATGAATACAATTGCAGGTTCGAATATTTTAAAATTTGGTTCGTTTGATGCTTCCAACTATGTCATTTTAGGAGCTGTCATTTTATTCTTTTATTTACTGTTTTCAAGAATTATTAGATATCCAAAAATTACGAGAGATCGTATGGTTGCTATTGTAACTTTTGCATTATTCATGATTGTTTACAATGCATCGTTTGAACAAGCAGGAGGTTCAATGACGATTTTCGCGAAACAATTTACAGCAAGAAGTTTAGTTGGCTCTTATGCAACATTGTTTACTACAATTGACTTTATTATTACTGTTGTACCGATTTTAGTAATTACTTGGGTGTTATTCATGTTGTTTAAACGTATTTACAAGAAATATGTCGTTTCAACAATTGTTTTGATTTTAAGTTTTTCATTTGTTTGGATATTAATCGGATGGAAGTTAAATAGAGACATAAAATCCAAATGTTTTAAAGTTGAATATTCATCTTTCAGTGAAATGAAATTGAATGAAGAGTCTGGTAAAAAAGAAGAATTGAAAACATTAGTTTACATTGCTTCAAAAGATTTAGCTAATAAAAAGTTAAATACTGAATCAACTGATATTACGGTAGCCGAACAATTCAAAGTCGGTAAAGAAGTCTATTTGTTAGATACAGATAAGAAAGGGAAATTGATGTACATTGAAAAAACACGTGCACAAAAAATTGAACCTGAACGATTAATCAAAGGAAAAGTAACTGAAATCAAAAAAGGAATCGAAGTGAAAGCTTCTTGGTTCGGGATTTTGAATTCATTGTTTATAATTATTCTAGCTCCTTTATTCTCTAAATGGTGGGAAAGTAAGTTTAATCCAGGTGCTTCTGTAAAATATGGTATTGGATTAATCTTTATCGGACTTGGATTCGGTGCGTTGGCGTTAGGCTCAATGGGAATTATTAAAGGGGCTACAAGTGCTTCTGTAAGTATGTTGTGGTTAGTAGCGGCTTATTTATTTCATACGTTGGGAGAATTGTGTATATCACCAGTATCCTTGTCATATGTAAGTAAGTTAGTGCCAGGAAGAATG
The DNA here is from genome assembly GCA_947453715.1 of Flavobacteriales bacterium. Classification (GTDB taxonomy): domain Bacteria; phylum Bacteroidota; class Bacteroidia; order Flavobacteriales_D; family Crocinitomicaceae; genus CAIUKX01. The sequence continues at coordinate 4,806 of CANGHX010000129.1, forward strand.
ATTGCATTGATGTTTGGTATTTGGTACATTGCATTAGCAATCGGGAACAAAATTGCAGGTAAAATGGGAGGTCAAATTGAGCATATAGAAAAAAATCATTCGTTAAGTTATTTCTTTCTAATTTTCACAATTATCCCAGCATCTATTGGTGTTATTGCGATTTTAATATATCCAGCACTTAAGAAAATTATGCACGGCGTTAAATAATTGTTAAAAAAATAAACCTAGGTTTATATCATAAGTGGAATAAGTGAAATAATTTTTCTATTTTCACGGCCTAAAGTTTTATATTGATGAGCACAGAAAATACTAATAAAATAGTTGAAAATGAGATTTCTCTAATTGATAGAATAGAAGCTCAAGGAACATTGTTTGGACATCCAAAAGGTTTGTATTTGTTGTTTTTCACAGAGTTATGGGAGAGGTTCTCATATTATGGAATGAGAGCGATATTGATTCTTTACATGACTAAGTTGTGGATAGAAAATGGATTAAATATACCAGAAAGTAGTGCGACTCTTATTTATGGTTTTTTTACAGGTTTCGTCTATTTTACTCCAATTTTAGGTGGCTGGGTAGCTGATAAATATTTAGGGCAAAGAAACGCAATAACAATTGGTGGTATAACGATGTTTTTGGGGCAACTAATACTTTTTAGTATTAATACTCATACAGGATTGGCAATCGGTTTAGTATTATTAATAATTGGTAATGGATTTTTTAAACCAAATATTTCAACTTTAGTTGGACGATTATACAGGGATGGTGATAATCGCAAAGATTCAGCATTCTCAATATTCTACATGGGAATAAATATGGGAGCATTAATCGCTCCATTTGCTGTTGCGATTTTATGTAATGGAATTTTTGCAACCAAAGGAAGTGATGGAGAGATTTTAAGTTATGGATATAAATATGGCTTTTTAGCTGCTGCTATTGGAATGGCAATTGGACAAATACTTTTCAATTTACTGTCTAAAAAATATTTGTTAGAAATAGGTACAAAACCTACTAAAGAATCAAGAAAACCTAAAACTGAATTAGTTGATGGTATTCAAAAGGAAGTTGCTAAAGTTCCATTAACTTTAATTGAGAAACAAAGAATTGCAGTTATTTTCATTCTAACATTTTTTGTAATATTCTTTTGGGCAGGTTTTGAGCAAGCAGGTTCTTCAATGACTTTATATACTGATAAATATATTGACAGATCATTTTTTAATACAACTATTTCAACAGAATTGTTTCAATCTGTAAATCCTCTTTTTATTGTAATCCTTGCACCATTTTTTGCTTGGTTTTGGAATTCTAAATATGGTTCAAAATTAACTACACCTGTAAAGATGAGTTTGGGAATGATATTATTAGGAATTGGGTTCTTATTTATGTTATATGCCACTTCAGAAGTTATTACTGAAGGAAAAGGAGATCATGAAGTAGTTCGTCACAAGGCAGCTCTAATTTGGTTGATAATGACGTATTTCTTCCATACAATTGGTGAGTTATGCTTGTCACCTGTAGGATTATCTATGATTACAAAATTAGCACCTGTTAAATTAGCATCAATGTTGATGGGAGTTTGGATGTTATCTACTTTTGTCGCTAATATTATGGGTGGTTTTATTGCTGCTTTTGTTGAAAAATTAGGAGCCGCAACAATTTTTGGGACAATTGCAATTTTTGTAATTTCACTTGGTTTATTAATGTTATTGGTAACTAAAAGATTATCTAAAATGATGCATGGTGTCAATTAGAAAGATATAATTGTTATTTTTGAAAGCAGTGCCTTTGGTACTGCTTTTTTTATTTAAATGTTTTACGATGGAAAATAATTTAACTTTAGAAGACATTCAATCATTTAAAGGTAAATACCCTAAACAGCTGTGGTATTTGTTTTTCTCTGAAATGTGGGAGCGTTTTTGTTTCTATGGAATGAGAGGAATGTTAGTCATTTTTATGACGACACAACTTTTAATGAAAGAGGATGTTGCCAATTTACAATATGGAGCAACGCAAGCTTTCGTATACGCCTTTACATTCATTGGTGGATTGTTTGCTGATAAAATTCTTGGTTTTCGTCGTTCGCTCTTTTGGGGTGGAATTTTGATGATAATTGGAAGTTGTATTTTAGCTTATGACCCTAAAAATCTATTTTTCTTCGGAATAAGTTTTACAATCATCGGAACAGGTTTCTTTAAACCGAATATATCGACAATGGTTGGTTCGTTGTATAAATCTGATGATACTAGGAGAGATGCAGGTTTTTCATTGTTTTATTCTGGTATTAACATCGGTGCATTATTGGGAGGTTATGCTTGTATCGCAATTGCTCAAAGTTATTCTTGGAATTTAGCTTTTGGTTTAGCTGCAATTGTGATGTTAATCAGTTTGGTAACGTTTGTTTTTACTCAAAGATCTTTAGGTTCTATTGGTTTAAAACCTACAAGGATTTCTAAAGAAGGTGAAGAAATGCCTCAAAAAAGTTGGGTAGAATATGCCGTTTATATTGGTTCTTTAGCTGTTATACCATTAATCATGATGATGGTTTCTAAAACGGAATACACCGATTATTTTATGTTTACGATCGGACCATTAACGTTGATTTACATTTTTTATGAGATGTCAAAATGCACAAGAGAAGAGAGAAAAAAATTATTTGCTGCTTTAGCATTTATCTTCTTTTCAATCGTGTTCTGGGCGTTTTTTGAACAGAGTGGAGGATCATTAGCTTTATTTGCTGAAAACAATTTAGATCATAATTTGGCAGGAATGAAATTAAATCCAAATGGAGTGAACAATTCTGCTAATTCTCTTTTTGTGATCATTTTCGCTCCAATTTTAGGAATACTTTGGATTTATATGTCTAAACGCAAAATAGAACCTAATACAATTGTAAAATTTGGTCTTGGATTTTTGTTTTTAGGTTTAGCTTTTTATACGTTCTATTCTACTCGTTTTTTCGCTGATGGAAATGGGATTACATCATTAAATATGTTTACGTTAGCTTATTTCATTATCACATTTGGAGAGTTGTGTTTGTCACCGATTGGTTTATCAATTATGACGAAACTTTCTACGAAATCTCTACAAGGTGTAATGATGGGAATGTGGTTTTTAGCTTCTGCTTATGGGCAATATGTAGCTGGAATTTTAGGTGCAGAAATGGCAACAGAAAATGCAACTAAACAAGAACGATTAGCAGCGTATACGAATGGTTATTTAGATTTAGCAATATATGCAGCAATAGCAGGTGTTATTGTGATTGCAATCTCACCATTATTGAAAAAATTAATGGGAGGTGTTAAGTAACAACTTTACGATATTTAATAATAAAGAGCTCAATTCATATTGAGCTCTTTTTCGTTTTTGGATTATTTTTTAATTATCTCCTCACAAATCCTGATTCTATTTTCAAGTTCTCCTTCGATAATTGTATAAGGATAATTTCGTTTTTTAATCTCTTTCAAATAAATTTCAAACAATTCATTTCTTGCTTCAGGATGTTCTCTAAGCGGATCTTCTTCCCATGGAATGTCTGGTCGACAAAGGAAGTAATGATCAAAATTTTGAAGTTCTAAAGCTTCGAGGATATAAGGGCTTATTCTACCAAATTTATATTCCGACCAAACTTTAAAAACTAACATATCTGTGTCACAGAATACAATTTCAGTATCTGTTTGAAGATTCCAACTTTCAACTTGTGCTTGTGCCATGGTATCAAGATCTGATTCAGAATATATACCATTTGTATTGGTTAAAAATTCTCTTGCAAATTCAGGTACATGAATACCATTAAATTGATTGGCTAATTCAATTGACAATGTCGTTTTTCCAGAAGATTCTGGACCAGTAATCGCAAACTTTTTCATCTAAGTTGCTGATTAAAAAGTGAACGCCATTTGAAATAACCTAAAATAGCTATGATGGTGTATATGAAAAATAGGAGTGAGCTCATATATAAATGTCTAGAAGCAAATAGGTATATACAAACGGCATCAATGACAACCCAATAAATCCAGTTTTCAAGTACTTTTTTAGTAACCATGTAAGTCGCTGCTAAACTAAAAATAGTAGAAAAAGCATCGGTATATGGATTTGCTTGTTTGGTGTAATTGTCAAA
>CANGHX010000130.1 GCA_947453715.1 Flavobacteriales bacterium
AAACCTTGTCCATCCCCATGATTTTGCTCTTCTCATACGTTGAAGTAATCCATGTTACACAAAATTCAAATGTTTTTGTTTTTTGATCTAAACGGTCACAAAAATCAAATGCATATTTGATAATCGTATCCCAATGTTGAACCATCATTGTTTTACCAAAATAGGTTTCTAATTTATTTTGAAAAATTGGAGAATTCACTAATCGTTCGTCTTTTAAATCAATATTATCAAAGAAATGATCTCTGTAATAATGATATTGGAATAAAGAGTCTGTTATCTTCCCATCTTTATCTTTCGGAGCGTCTGGAATATGAATTTCCATTGACATTTTCACAATTTTAGAAACTAATTTTTCTTTATTAGCAGCAATTAAATCCAATTGATATTTTTCAACTTCATCTGAAATAGACTTTAACTTTGCTGTTAACGTTTTGTATTCAGCGCTTTTATCATCTTTAATCTTAGAACGTTCTTCAGTTACTTTTCCTGATTCCGTTCTCTTAAGAATTAAATAATTCATGTAATCAACGAACACTTTATTTTCTTCCGATTTTTTAACCTTCATCGTTTTAATAAAATCTGGACCTTCTGTTTCAATATTAATGTCTTCATTGTTATAAATGAATTCAAAATATTTTTGACCAGGTAATAAAACCGCTAAAATTCCAGGTTTTTGTTTCTTACCATCAAATTCAACAATTCCTCCTTTGATATCAGCCGTATCAGCATAATAAAGATTTTTACCATAATAGCGTACTAAATGAATTGTCGTATCTTTTTGACCTACGACTTTAAATTTCATTTTTTGACCAAACGAGATTGTCGAACAGAAAAGGATTGAGAATAATAGTAACTTTTGCATCTGTATTTCTTTATTATTGTTTGAAATTAATCTAATGACGTACCAAAGTTAAAAAACAAATCTTTTTTAACATTTCTTTAACGAATTAATATTGCTTAAAAATTTCTTTTTTCGCGCTTCTGAAACTTGCAAAAGCAAATAAACCATATGAAATCGCCAATACAACAATACTTTGCCATGTTAATCCTTTGTCGATGTACAAACCTCCTTCATCAAACATTTTATCTAAAAAGAATTTAAATCCGAAGAAAATCAACACGCCAATTCCAGCAACATACCCAAATATTTTCACAAAATAAAGAAAGAATGCTTTGATTAATTCTGAAGGATGGTATCCCATTCTCATCAACGTTCTAACTTCATATAAATTTCTAGACATCAACAATTGCATGTACTGAATTAACACCAATCCTGACACAAAAACCGCGATAATTGAAACTCCAAGCACCACTAGAATCAATGTTCCAACCACACTTTTTAGTCTCCCAATCATCATTTGTGAATTTTTAGATTCCAACCCTCTTTTCGTTAACAAATCTTCCACTAAACCAAACTGACTTTCTTCTCCAGAAATCATGATTTGCGTGATTTTTTGATCTGAACCATCTGAATACATATCGTTTCCATATTTCATAAATGATTCTGGAACTAATAGTGAACTCACTTCATTTGTAAAACCAATGATTTTTGCATCTACACGTTCTTCGATTTGTTTTTCACTGTTCCATAATTTGAATTTAAACTTAATTCCCATTGCTAAATCATCTGAAACTTGAGGAATTCCACTTGCACTCATGAAGGTGTTTAACATCACTAAAAACTCTCTAGGCATAATGATTGGAACAAATTGATCTCCTTTCGACCAATGCCATTTCGTAGTTTTCACATCTAAAAAATCTTCATCAACCGTTTGAATAAATACATCCGTTCTAAAATAAGGAACCATTGGATCATCCGTTTGAAAAGAAACATCGAAATTATTACTGATCACTGGTTTCACATCTTTAATGAAAGTCTCAGCAATCATATTTTTAATTTCATTCTTAGAAAAATCCGTTTTTGTTAAATTCAAACTACTTGAATTTGTCACTTTTTTCTGAACGATAATCGTATTTGGACCTAAAATATCAGCTCCTTTTCCGAACTCATTTACTTTTATCAAATAATGGATTGACGTTATCAAAAACGTAATTCCCATAAAAGCACCAACCATCGCAATCACCAATTGCTTTCTGTCTTGGTTTTTGAATAATAATTTATTTAACATGGCTTAGAGTTTTAATTCTTGATCATATTGATAACCGTGACTGTCGCCTAACGTAGTCAAAACGAAACCTGCATTTTGTTCAGCACATCGTTTATCGATTAATCCCATACATTTTTTAGCATTTACCTCATCCAAATGAGAATACGGTTCATCCATAATTAGCCACTGAAAAGGCTGACAAAGTGAACGAACAATTGCTAAACGTTGTTGCTGTCCCATCGACAACAAACCACATCTTTGCTCCCATTTATTATCGATTTCCAATAATTCTAACATTTGTTTTAATTCCGTTTCAGAATAAACGTTTTTCAATTTATTTTTCAGAATTAAATTTTCAGCAACCGTTAAATTTGGAAACAACTGTAAATCTTGATAAACAACTGATATTTTCTCTTGACGAATCGTTGTCCATTCATCTGGTGAGAACGATTTAATGTCTTTTCCATCGTAAGTTAAGACTCCATCGTAATCTCTTCGAAGACCAATCGTTGTCATAGTAAATGTTGATTTTCCTTTACCACTTGAAGCATTCAACAAAATATGTTTTCCTTGCTCCAATTCAATGTAATTTCCCCAAATACTTTCTGACCCATGTTGAATCGAAGCTAAAGGAACCGGCATGATATGATCGAGAATAATTTTCATAATTTCACTGTTTAAATGGTGTATTTCAAGAATCGTTCCAAATTGTAAATAATTTACAGTTGAAAGTTAATAGTGTTTATTTTGAAATAAAACCTCCACCTTTGAAGGGGGATTGAGGGGGATGATTATTGTGAATTTAAATTTGAATTATCTCTCCTCGGGGAGGAAAATTCTAACTTTCGTAATCACTAGTCAAAAGGAGAGGATGTTTTACTTCCTCCCTTGAGGGAGGATTGAGGAGCGTGATAACCGCGAATTCAATTCTGTGTAGGCTCAATTCGGAATTTAGATCATTGTTGTCACCTCCCATAATATCCTTGCGCTACCGCTTAGTCTTCGCAAATATATTTGCTCTCCTCTAGGAGGGAAAAATCAATCCCACCATCTTCTCCTCCTCATCAAAATCAATCCAAACAGCATCTGGATGTCTTCTAAACCAAGTTAATTGACGTTTGGCGTATCTTCTTGTGTTTTGTTTGATTAATTCGATGGCTCTTTCTAATGTTATTTCATTATCTAAATATTGAAAAATCTCAGAATATCCAACAGTATTCATGGATTGAAGATGTCTAATATGTTGTACTGATTTCACCTCTTCGATTAATCCGTTTTCAATCATCAAATCTACTCTTCGATTGATTCGATCGTATAACTTTTCACGTTCATGATTGATTACAAAACGCTGAACTTCAAAGAAAGGTGGAATTGGTTTATTTGTTCGTTGACTTGAAAAAGTTTTTCCTGTAAGACGAATCACTTCGATTGCTCTTATAATTCGCATTGGATTTCCTTTGTCGACTTCATTGAAATAATCTAAATCCTTTTCTTTTAATTCATCTAATAGTGGATCTAAACCATTCCTTTCAAATTCTTTTGTGATTTCTGCTTTTAATTCATCCGATTTCGGAATTGGATCTAATCCTATACAAACTGCATCGATAAACATTCCTGATCCTCCAACCATAATGATTGTATCACGATTTTCAAATTCTGATGTTAAAATCTCTAATGCTTCTTTTGCAAATCTGGCAGAAGAAACTTCGTCTTCCAACGAATGTGAGTCGATGAAATAATGCTTCACGCCATCTTGTTCTTCAATGGAAGGTTTAGCAGTTCCAATAATGACTTCTTTGTAAAACTGTCTTGAATCGGCTGATAAAATGACCGTGTCTAACTTTTTTGCCAATGCAATTCCTAAAGCTGTTTTCCCACTTGCTGTTGGACCTTGAATGACTATTAATTTTTTGTTGGACATTTTAATAGAAGCTAGATATTAGAAACTAGACAATAGAATTAATGATAGATAGATGCCCACATCAAATAACGACTGTAAATTTCTCTTACATATCTTGTTGTGATAACACCATGCATTGCACCACTTTCAACAACTGGATCTCTGTAAAACTCTCTTTTCGATAAATTTAATGCCATTTCTTCCACGTTTTCATCCCAAACTAATGGATTTTTACCGTGTTTCTCAGCTAAACGTTGTGCATCTTCAATGTGCGAACGACCTGCATTATATGAAGCCAAAGCAAATTTCTGACGTTGAACTTTATCAGGAATTGAACTCCAGAAATTATAATCATCATTTAATTTATGCATACCTCCCATAATTTGAACTGAAGGAGGCGAACTTGGATAAACACCATAAGTCGCTCCTGTTTCAGGCATAAATTGAACAATACTATATGCTCCACCAAAAGAAACAGCATCTGGATCAAACTTAGATTCTTGATACGCTAACGAAGCTAACATTTGCCAATCCCAACCATATTTCTTCGCTGCTGCTTTGAAATAAGCATCGTAATGTGAAATTTGTCCTCCTTTTAAACTAGACAATGCTATTTCTGTGGTCGTAGTTACATGCTCCATTTCAAAATACTTATGTTGAATGTATTTGAAAGTTGTTTTACGCATGAAATCTTCCAACCAAGTATCTAATTTCGCTTTCAATAATGGACTTGATTTACGTAATCCAAAAGCAATTTTTTGTTGAACAGATAAACTTAAAGAAAAATCAATATTATCGTAAAAACTACTATTGATTTTAGCAACATTTTGTTCAGTTACTGTATAGTCGATCATTCCTTCAGAAACCATTTCAATTAACTCTTCTGCACCTAATTGTCCATCGTTTGATTTTATAAAAATAGAATCCCCGATTTCTTCTTGTAAATGAATTAAACGTTCATAATAGCTTGAATTTTTCCAAACATGAATTTCCTTTTCAGCCAATTGAGAAGGATCATGTAGCATATTCAAACGGATTTGATCAGCTGACATTTTTTCCCAACCTTTTGGTTTACGTTGAATCAATACTTGATTAGATCGTATAATTGGTTTTGAGAAATCAATTAAATTACTGCGTTCTTTGGTAACTGTATAATTACAAGCAATCAAATCCCCTTCTCCATCTGCCAAAAGTTGATTCAACTCATCTAAATTATCGACGATTTTAATTTCTAACTCAACGCCTATTTCATTGGCAAATTCTTTTAAAATCTCATATTCAAAGCCCATTTTACGGCCTCGATAGATAAAAAAAGAAGTTGAGCTGTTTTCAGCCAACACTGTCAGCTTACCATCTTTCAGAATTTCTGTCAAATCATACTTTACAGTATCTAAAACTTCTTGTTTTGCACTTTCTACAGAGGAGAAAAAACTAATTTTGATTACTGTTATGATGAACAATACAATCGCAATTACATACAGCGTTTTTAGACGTTGTGTAACAAAGTAATGATGTAATTTCTCAAGTATTTTATCTTTCATTTTTTCAATCGTACAGAATGAACTCATGAACTTCTACGCGATTAAATTTGAAATGTTACGATAACATATAAATAAACTGAAAATCAGAACGTTATATTAACTAAGATATTTTCATTATTACCTTTTGATTTTTTATCCTTTTTTAGTTGACATTCCAGAACAAAATTATTTTTAGAAACCTCTAAAATTCTTAACGGATTAAAAGCTTCTATTTCAACACCTTCAACAATATTAGAATCTGTTATAAATATTTTATTTATTGAACCATCATTAATATTTACAACATCACATACTAAAGTATTTAGATCATTGGATTTTGGTATTTCATTATCCGAAATTTTTGAATTTTCTTTATTATCCATGTAAAATATATAAAGTTCATCTTTGTTAGATATAAGTTTATAGCTAAGCGGACTATATTCCTTTTCAATTGTTGCTATTGTTCCTGATTGATTTTTAGCTATTTTATTTATCCATTCTATTCCTCCATCTATTTTTATTTTTGTTAAAATTATCTCTTTATAATAAGGTGCTACAACTAAACCATCTGGCATAAAAACAGGTGGTTTAAACTCTTCGCCAACAATTAAATATGAATTATCTTCTAACCTCAAAAAATCTTTTATTATAAGATTATTAATTCCACAAAATGAGTTAGCAATTTCACCACAATCATTTAAATTGTTGTATCGATTTTTTGCAATTAATTCTTTGGGAAATTGAACAGAATTTTTAGTTAATATTTCACCATCTTTGGATACTTTATAAATAATAATTCCATTAGCAATTACAAAACTTTTAAACCCGTAATAACCAGCAATATACACATCACCAATATTATCTTGAACTAAAGTAGGCGTGTTAATGATACCTTCTACATTTAATTCTATAGGTTTACCTTCTAACCCAATATCTTTAGTGGAATTAACTGAAAACAGAAAATAATTATAATTTGGTTTATAACTATTAGTTATTCGTTTACTTTCTCCAAGGGGTAAAATTTCAGAAATAAAAAAAACCGTACCGTTATCGTCTAATAAATATGAAGAGTTTTTCATACTATTGTCAGGATATAACATTTTTATATCTTTTGACCAAATTAGCTTCAAATTTGAATCAAAAACACTAAAAGATTCTGTTATAATCGATTTTTCAGGCTTGTATCTATCTACATTATGTGAATATCTGACAAATAGTTTAGATGAATCAGAAGATATTTGATAAGAACATTTAGACTGATTTAAATAAAATAAATCTTTTTTATCAACATCTATTAATAAACTACCAGTATCTAAAAAATTACCTGTTGAAAAATCAATTTCTCTATAATTAATTTTACAATTTTTATTTTTACTATCTGATTCATAATAGAATAAATAATATTTCTTACCAAGCTTTAATATTTTTTCAGGAGCAACATTTTGGGCAAAATCATTGTACTCTTTATGACTCAAAATTTGTAAAGTATTAGTGTTAATTTTTTCAATGATTACTTTACTTAATTCTTGTTTAATAATTATTAATTCAGTATTTTCTTTAAAATAAGCAGATTTAAAAGCATGATGATTATTTCGTTTATAAGAAGCAAAAGACTCGCTTTTCCTAAGTACAGGATGAATATTAGAAATTATTGTCTTTTGACCATAAACATAAGTTGAAAAACTTATAATTATAAAAAATAGTGATCTCATATTTACATTATTGATTAAAATATAATTATAAAATTAATAATTTACATTTAAGTTACTCTTCGCATCTTCCATAAATTCATAAAAAACTACTGTGATAAGTTTTTCATGATTTTGGAAAACAGCTGGAGCTTTTGCTAATTCATTCGGAAACGAAATTCTTTTAGATAAGCCAAAACTTGATTTTTCTAAACCTTCCATAAATTGATAATAATGCAACCAGTTGATTTCTTTCATCTTAGTCAACATGTTATAAAATTGATCCGAATAATGCTTATTTGAAAAATCAATTGAAGAATAGAAATCATTTACAAATACATCATATTCCTTATTGTGAAATTGTTTCCAATTCTTAGCCAATAAATGATCAAAATAAAGATCTACAGCAATTCCTGCAACTTTTGGAAGCGGTTCATATAGTTTATGAAGTAATTCAATTACAGCAGGATGATGATCAATGAAATTATCAATTCTACGATGCAATCGAATACCTTCTTGAATCTTTTCTGGATAATTAGACAAATCTTTTCCTTTAACGAAATCACCATACAAGTTAGCCTGCATTAAAGCGAAATCGTTATTTGAAAAGTAAAGATGTCCTAAGAAATTCATGCAAATTCAGACAATTCTATCCATCTTTCTGTTTTAGAATCAATTGCATCAACAATCTCTCCCAATTTTTGTCCAGCTTTCATCAGCTCATCATTCGAAAGCGAAGTGTCTGATAATTTATTTGTATAAACTTCCTTCTCAGCTTCTAAGCCTTCTAATTCTTTCTCTATTGTTTCAAATTCAATCTTTTCTTTGAAAGATAATTTTCTTTTTGCTGGAGCAGCTTTTTCAACTGCAGGTGAAAGTTGTTGTGCTTTAGATTCCGTTTTCACTTCTGCCTTAGCTCCACCCTCTTTATCGCTTTTCTTTTGAGCAGCAATTTCTTTTCTATATTCAGTATAATTTCCAACGATATCTTTGATCGCTCCTTGTCCCTCGAAAACAAAAATATGGTCAACCATTTTATCCATGAAATATCTATCATGGGAAACAACGATTAAACATCCTTCAAAGTGACGAAGGTAATCCTCTAAGACACTCATTACGAAAATATCCAAATCATTTGTTGGCTCATCTAAAATTAAAAAGTTTGGATTTTTCATCAAAACAGTCATTAATTTTAAACGACGTTTTTCACCTCCACTTAATTTATAGACATAGTTGTAATGCATATTTCTAGGAAACAAAAACTTCTCTAAAAATTGAGCTGCCGACATCTGACGACCTTTATCCAATGGAATAAATTCAGCTATATCACGAATAATGTCAATGACTTTTTTATCTTCTGCAACTTGAATTAATTCTTGATTGTAATAACCAAAAACAACAGTTTCTCCAACTGCAATTGAACCTTTATCAAGTGGTTCTCTTTCTTGAATGATATTTAAAAAAGTAGATTTTCCTGTTCCATTATTACCTACAATTCCTAAACGTTCTTTACGTTTGAAATTATAAGAGAAATTTTCAATGATTACTTTTTCTGGACTCCAAGCTTTTCCAATTTTATGTAATTCTAAAATCTTAGATCCTAAACGTTCCATTTTTACTGGAATATCTATTTCATCTTCATTGATTCGTTGACTTGCTACCTCTTTAATTCCTTGAAA
>CANGHX010000131.1 GCA_947453715.1 Flavobacteriales bacterium
AATTCTCATATTGACACGGTAAAACCTTGTTCTGGCTATACTACGAATCCTTTTGAATACTTTGAAAACGAAGAGATCATAAGAGGATTAGGTTCAAATGATGCAGGTGGTTGTGTGGTAAGTCTGATTTGTACATTTTTACACTTTTATGATGCGAACGATTTGAAGTATAACATATGTCTATTATTATCCGCTGAGGAAGAAATTTCAGGAAAAAATGGAGTAGAAGAGGCGTTAAAAAATATACCTCAACCAATTTTAGGAATTGTTGGCGAACCAACCTCTTTAGAATTAGCTGTTGCAGAAAAAGGTTTATTAGTCGTTGATTGTCAAGTAAAAGGATTCAGTGGTCATGCTGCTAGAGAAGAAGGAGAGAATGCTTTTTACAAAGCTTTGAACGATTTTAATTGGATTAAAAATTATAAATTCGATCGTGTTTCTGAACTTTTGGGAGAAACAAAAATGACCTGTACAATTGTAAATTGTGGAACTGCACATAATGTTACTCCGGATGTTTGCATTTATACATTAGATATTCGAACAAATGAATTGTACACACATGAGGAAATAATTCAAATCTTAAAAAATAATTTAACAGCTGATATTCAGCCTCGTTCAACACGTTTACAATCTTCAGGTTTACCGAAAAATCACCCCATATTTCAAATTTCTGAGAAAATGGGATTGAAAAATTACGGTTCACCAACATTATCAGATCAAGCACTTATGAATTTCCCCACCATAAAATTCGGACCAGGAGATTCAAAACGCTCACATACACCTGATGAATTTATTTACAAACAACAAATTGCAGAAGGAATTGAGAAGTATAAACAACTTTTAGAGTTGATAATGAATTATTAATTGTCACCTCCCTGACCCTCCTCAAGGATGGAAGTGTTTGGGTTTCCCTCCTTGAGGAGGGATTAAGGGAGGTGACAAACGAAATCAATTGAAAAAATAAAAAAATGAAACTCTGGGATAAAGGAATAAAAATCAATCAACTAATTGAAAATTTCACAATTGGTTCTGATCGAGAAATGGATTTACATTTAGCTAAATATGATGTTTTAGTGAATAAAGCTCATGCTAAAATGTTGAATCAAATCAAATTAATATCAGCTGATGAATTGGATTTATTGTTAAATGAATTGAATCAAATTCAGTTACAAATAGAAAATAATGAATTTGCAATCGACGATCAATTCGAAGATGTACATAGCAAAATTGAATTTGTATTAACACAAAAAATAGGGGAGGCAGGAAAGAAAATTCATACTGCTCGTTCACGTAATGATCAAGTGGTAACAGATTTACATCTTTATGTAAAAGAGGAGGTTACTACCATAAAATCATTAGTAAAAGAACTTTTTGACACCTTAATTTCAAAAGCAGAATTGAATAAAAATGTACTTTTACCAGGATATACGCATCTTCAAATTGCAATGCCATCCTCATTTGGTTTATGGTTTTCTGCTTATGCTGAAACATTGATTGACGATGTTATTATGTTAAATACAGCATTTGAAATAGCAGATCAAAATCCATTAGGTTCTGGTGCTGGATATGGAACTTCATTCCCAATTGACCGATCATTTACAACAGCTGAATTAGGCTTTAAAACCTTGAAATACAACGTTATTTCAGCACAAATGAGTCGTGGAAAATTGGAGAAAACAGTTAGTTTTGCTTTGGCTTCAATTGCAGGAACGTTGTCTAAATTTTGCATGGATGCCTGTTTGTACATGAGTCAAAACTTTGGATTTATTTCATTACCAGACGAATTGACAACAGGATCGAGTATCATGCCTCACAAGAAAAATCCGGATGTTTTTGAATTATTACGTTCTACATTTAATCAAATACAAAGTTTTCCAATGGAAATGATTTTAATGACCAATAATTTAACAAGTGGATATCACCGTGATTTTCAATTATTAAAAGAATCATTAATTAAAAATATCGAACAAACTAAAAATGGAATTTCTATTTTAAATTTTATGATTGAAAATATTCAAGTCAATGCTGAGATTATCGATGACGATAAATACAAATACATTTTCAGTGTTGAAGAAGTCAATAAGTTGGTCATGAATGGAACACCATTTCGAGATGCTTACAAAATCATTGGTTCACAAATCGAAGCGAATAGTTTTGAATACGATACAACTGTCAATCACACACATGAAGGAAGTATAGGTAATTTATGTTTGAATGAAATTCAACTTAAAATGGCTAATTATATGAATGTAAAGCTCGCGAAAAAGTAAATTCAAACGAGCTTTACATCATTTTATCTAATCGTATAATTTATTACTAGAATAAGAAGTTAAAATTTTATTTGAAACTTCATCTGCATATGTAAAAACTAAAACTGTTCGATGAGCATCTTTTTTCAAAGGTAAAACTGAATGGACATTTGCACCTGCTTTCATAAAATAACAATCTCCACTTTTAAAACTTGCAACAATTGCTTTATCAGTATCTAAATCTTTAACATCTAAAGAATTAGGAACAAATTTCAGTTGGCCGCCTTCTTCAAATGAAGGATGTTCTAACAAAAACACCAATACATACGGATAGGTATCTACGTGTCCGCCATGCTCATCACCTTTTTTATGAAGTCTATGAACTGTATGTCTATCAGCCATATCAGGAGTTAAAAACAATTCAGTTTCAGCAATTTCACCAAGAAATTTCACTAATTCTTGATTTTGATAAAACTGAGGAATGATTTCAGATGAATTACTAATTATGTTTCCTGACACTGTAGAAATTTTACGAATCGTATTTTCCGTTTCTTCCATGATAAAATCTTTTCTTTTAGAAAAGTTTTCAAGTAATCTTACAGCTTCATTGAATAATAAAGTATATTCTTTTTCATTCAATAAATTTGGTAATTTGGTAAAACCTGTTAATTTAAATTCATCAATAAACGTATCTAATTTCGCTAAGCAATCATTAGAAACTGTAATTAATTCTTCATTTAATAAATTTGTACTTTGAGTACTTTCTTTTTCAGTGTAGTTATTCATTATATTATTTATTTATTCATTCAAATGGATTCAGCGTATTTTTCTTTTATCTGATTTTTTGTAAAATTTTCTATTTCTAATAAATTAAAATCGTAATGTTCAATAGGGGTTTCTCCTAATAAATTAAAATTTGTTCTAGTTGCCCAACTATATGCTCCAATTCTTTTTGCGAAAAGCACATCACCAACTTCTAATTCAGGAAACATTACATCCCTCAATAAAATATCATAGCCATCACATGTTGGTCCAGTGAAAATTGACTTTAGATCCTTTGTATCACGTGGATTTAATTGAAAAAGATTGTAATTCATATGTTCGAAAAATATACCTGAAAAAGTATTAAAAGCTCCATCGTCAAGGTAATACCAAATCGTTCCATTTTTCTCAGCTTTTCCCACAACTTGAAGGAATGCCAACATGCTATTAGCCGCAACAGTTCTCCCTGGTTCACTCCATATTTCAGTATCAAAAAATAATTCTTTAATAATCGAATCAATTGGCATACAATATGACTCTAAATCAATATCATTTTCAGAATACATTGTAGGAAAACCTCCACCTATATTCAAAACAGGAAATTTTATTTTTAAATTAACAAAAGCCCAATCATATAATTCTCTGCACTTTACGATTGCATCAACATGTTTTTGAGGATGTTTCATTTGACTACCAACATGAAAACAACAACCTAAAACATTCATTTTATTGTTTAATGCAACTGTTAATAGTTCTTTAAACGTTGATTCATTTATACCAAATTTCTCTGATAAATCACATAAAGCTTCACTATTTGAAAAAGATAATCTAAACAATATTTTCACTTCTGAAGCAAAAGGTATTAACTTTTTAAGTTCGATAATATTATCTACAACCATCACATTAACACCATTTTCAATCGCAATTGAAATATCGCTCAGTTTTTTGATAGGGTGGGTGTAGATTGCCTTACTTAGTAATTCTGGTCTTGTATTCTTGATAAATTCAATTTCTCCGACAGAAGCGATATCAATATATCCTTCACAATCATCAATTATTTTAACACACTCCTTTAAAGGTAAAGGTTTTAATGCATAATGATGCTTTACAGTTGGTAAGAATTTTTGTAAATTTTGGTAAGATTCTTTGAACTCCTTTGAAGAGAAAAAAAGAAGTGGTGTACCTTTTTCAGTTACAATCTTTTTTAACGTTTCCATGTTATTTTTGGTATAATAAGATCATCCCAGTTAGCGAAAGGAAAATCCCAATGATTTGTTTAAAATTTAAAGTCTCTTTGTAAAAAAAATAACCTACAATCACGCTTAGTACAATAATTCCAACATAAACAAAAGGCAAAGCGATTGAAAAATTCCCACCTGATCCAAATGCTTTCATAAAAGTAATTGTAGCGGTTCCCAGACATAAACCAGCAATTATTAATAGAAAGAATTGAGTTAAGTCTGGTTTTTGAATTACTTTTCCTTTGCTAAACCAAAAACTCAAACCAAAAAATAATAATAATCCAATACCAGCACTTAAGTTGATAATGATACTTGAAACTGTCGCATGATTTGATTCAGAAAGATGATTTAATATTATATCATGTATTCCGTATAATATTATTGTAAGTATGCAGTAGGTTACCCAATTCATATATTTTTCAATTTTAAAAAGTGCAAACTTAACTATATTTTATTGCTAATGGATAATTAGTTCTACTAAATATTTAAATACAACTAACAATATTATTACAATGAAATTCTATTTAACATAATATTAATTATAGGACAAATTTACAAATTATGAATTTTAGATGTTGAATGTTGGATTATTGAGTATCTTATAGACTTTAAATTAATACATGGACTCGAAATAATTTAATTTATGGACAAAACGATTTTGAATTAATTCTTTAAATATTGAAAAAAAATATTAAAATTAAGGAAATAGATTATATTGTACATGAACAATGATATTTTCGGATAAAAAAATGAAATGAAATGAAATAAAAATATATTTAATAAAAAATATCGAATCGATCAATTTTAGGAACTCAATAAATATTATATTTAATTATATTTATTAACATTAAAACTTAAAGCATGAATTTATCCGATAGATCTAAATCAGAACTTTTATTAATATTAAAAAAAATAGAGAATAATAGTTTTAATGAGGATCATATTAAAGATTTGTTAATTAATTGGCGACCACATTTTCCAAAAGATAGTATGATATGGGAATTAGCATGTTTCATGGCTCATACCGAAGCAAGAGATCGAGGTGTTTTTCATAAAGAACTTGATTCTAGATATGCTAAAATTGTATATGGTAATACAATTGGAGGTCAATTTAATAAGCAACTATATTATTACAAAATTGATTCTAAGTTATTCAATACGTTATTAATAGGTGGAATAGAAACAACCGACGAATTATTTTTAATTGAAAAAACAGGCATGAATAAAATTCAAGCTATTAATGAAATTAAAAGGTTGTATAGAAAAGATGGTTCTAATTTTTTGTTAAACCCATTTCAAAACTATACTCGTTTTCTATTAATTTTGGATGTCATTTTAGGTATGATAAATATGACAGCTGCCATTGATAATGAAGAAATTATTAAACAGTTTAAAGAAGGATTAAAAAAAACTTGTGAAATTATAGGAATAGATCAAATTAGCTTGACTGATGAAAATGAAATTGACATCTTAATTTGTATTGCATGTCTTTTACATTCCCATCAATTCATATTATTTGACAATTCTGAAGGTGAATGTTACATAAAACCAAGCCTTAATCAAGAAAGATTGGTTGAGATAAATCTATGGGCTAAAGTATTAAATATTTCTTGGCCATTGATGACTATTTCTGATAAAGAAATGAGTTATATTCCTGAAATTAAGCTTAATGGTTTCAGATTGGAAAATGATAATATTGGGTTCAATGCTATTCGAAATAGTGAGAATAATTTAATCATTTCAACAAAGGAATGAAAAAATATATCATAATAAGTAGAATCTGATATAAAGATTTCATAATAAAGGTGCTATTTTGAAGTCCGAAGGTTATACTCTTTAATGAGCTCCTTCTAAAAACTTCTTAAAAGTATTATAACTCAACTTAACTTCTAATTGCTTATTGATAATTTTCATTATACTAGCAGTTGGAAGACCAATTGAATTTAATTCTTCTATTTGATCACTAAATTCATCGAGTGCCCTCCCCTTTTTATTTGGACTGCCAGATGGTCTTCCTAACTTCTTTCCTGAAGCTTTTGCGGCTTCTAGGCCTTGCTTAGTTCTTACTGAAATAAATTCTCGCTCTGATTCAGCAAAATAGCTGTAAATTGCAAGTAATAATTTTACATGTTGAGAGTTTCGATATGTAGAAAGTTCCGGCTGTCTAATAAATACTATTTCTATTCCATTTTCTAAAAGAGTATTTATAATATTCAAAGTTTCAAACATATTCCTCCCTAGCCTACTTAATTCAGCAACAAGTAGAAGATCTCCTCTATCCAATTTTTGAATCAATTCATCGATCTTTCTCATTTCCTTTGATTTTGTGCTAGAAATCTCTATTTCAATGAATTCAGTAATTATCACTTGCAGACGTTGGGCGTGTTCCAGTAGTAGATGTCTTTGCTTATTTAAGTCTTGTTTATCTGTACTAACTCTAATGTAACCTATAGTTTTCATATTCATTAATTGAATTTATAATCGGTTTTTGGACTATTTATTGAAATATATTGAACTTATACCCGACCGTTTTAGATGCAAAAATTTAGGTGGTTATATCGGTCGTTATTTATTCATTTTTTTCATTTGAATTTTATAATTTTCAATTGCATTTACGATAGCTCCAAAATTCTCACTTGAATTTATTATTATTTCTTTTATCATTTCTTCATCATTAAGACCATAAACTTCACAAAATGCTCTAATTTCTTTTTTTGTTGGTCTATCTAAATATTCCCAATGACTAATTCTTCTATAAATTTCAGGTATGCCTATAACATTTCTATTTTTCCATTTTATTAGGTTTTTATGAAAATATTCTGGCCCGGCTAAAATTATTCCTGTTGTTTGCATCGTATTATCTCTCAATTCATGCAAATACTCTAAAAATTTAAATTTAAATTTTCCTGTTTCATCAATGATTATCATCTTTTTTTCAGTGTTATTGTTTAATGTCGACGAAATATTATTAATTAAATAATGTAAAGGCGTAGAAGTATTAATCTCTCTGTTATCTATTTCCTTTTGTAAAGCAAGGTAAAACTCTTTAGCATTCATACTTGCTGTAGCCCGAACATAATATACGTTTTCAAATTCATTTTTCATTTGAAGTAAAGCTGTTGTTTTCCCTGCACCAGGATATCCAATTATTGATACCATTTTTGATCTTATAAAAACATCTTCACACAAATGTTTAATAGTATTATAATTTGCGGTTGTAATTAAAAAATCATTGTTCATCACCTTTGTTTTTTATTAATAATATTTCGAATTCACTATCACTTTTATAAATTTGATTATTTGAATTAATTTTTTCTGATTTAGGTCTTGAAGCTAATTTATCTTTAGTATTTATTAAGGTTTTAAGTTTTTCTTTTGACTCCTCTACATCAATCATTTTTTTTTGGATTTGGTCAATTTTATCATCTAAATATAGGTCTGTTATAAAATTTTCATTCTGATCAAAAACTTTAATTAAACTCCTATTATTCTTTAAGAAACAAACAATTACGGTTGTTAAATTTAACCTATATCGAAGTTCAGTACTTTCAATTGTATAGCTAAATAATTCTTTATTATGTGTTCCTTCACCTAAAATTATCATTGAATTTTGTATAGTATATTCATATCTTTTATCCCAAAATAATATAGCATAATCATTTTCTGATATTTTATATGCGCAATCAATTTTTGCTGAATTATACCTCGTTTCAGGAGCTAACACATTATCATTTAATCTTAAATTATTATATTTTTCAATTAGAGTTCCTAAATGCTTAATTAGTTCTTCTTTTGATTTTAAATTAGATGGATTTAATTCTATTGATAATCTTTCATTGGAAGGCCTCCCCTCTTTTCTTTTACTTTTAATTCCTTCTCCTACATACCCTATTTCATTTTTGCAAATAGTTGTTTGAAAAGTTGAAAAGAATCGTTCAACTTGTCCTTTATCTCTTGGAGAATTAGGTAAATGCCTTCTTACATAACATCCTAAAATATTAAATCTATATTCTAATTTTTTGAATTCCTTGTGTGTATAACACCTACCATTATCTATTAATAATTCTTTAGGTACATAATTAGTGTTTTTCACGGCATTCTTTAAAGCATCAATAACTACTTTATGATTTTCTGAATTTCCTTGTGAAAAACCTACAATTTTTCTTGAATGAACATCCATAACAACGAAAAACCATAAAAATGATCTTTCTCCTTCAGAATTTCTATAGGCTATCTGAAATCTGCTACCATCTAATTGCCATAACTCTCCATTGTTTTTAATCTCATTTCTATATTTAAATGGATTAAAATTTCTTACCATCCATTCTTTACCATTTCTATAAGGTTGACCTAACTACATGACAAAAAATATAAACAATTGATTATCAATAAATTAAATCAGAAAATATTTGTTTAAGACCTTAGAAATCAGTATCTTAGATGATGTTTCGAAGCAGTCATTCAAGTCCGATTTCCAAGGTTAGTTACGAAGATACATCGTTATTTTCAGTTTTAGATGAACATTTTGGTTCTTATTTCAATAAAGCCCGTTTAATACTAATATCAATGTTCATTTTGTCTTTAGT
>CANGHX010000132.1 GCA_947453715.1 Flavobacteriales bacterium
ACTATTGTAACAACTACAAAAAAATAATAATAACTATACGATAATAGAAGATGGAATTCAAAGTATCAAATAAAGCAAATCGTCTTACTTTAATCTTAATGATTGTTGGCGTTTTGTTTACAGCAATTGGAATAGTTTCTAATATTGGTGAGCATAATTTAGTTCAAAGAATTATGGCTAACGGTTTAATTAATGGTTTCTTTTTCTTTGCAATAGGTTTAGGAGCATTATTTTTCTTAGCACTACAATATGCTACAGAAACTGGATGGTATGCATCTGTTAAAAGAGTAATTGAAGGTGTAGCTGGATTTTTACCATATGGTATGGGATTATTAGGAGCTGTGCTTTTAATAATTACATTTTTAGATGGTGCTCACATTTATTTGTGGATGGATAAAGCCTATACTACTCCTGGTGGTCATCATTATGATGAAATTATTGATGGAAAATCAGCTTATTTAAATCCAATTTTCTTTTGGATTAGAACAATCGTTTACTTTACAGTTTATGCTTTATTTTGGAAAGGATTTAGAAATCGTTCTTTAGAAGAAGATAGAGTTGGTGGAACTGAGATTCACTTTAAAAATTACAGAAAATCTGCTACTTTTTTAGTTTTATTCGCTGTATTTAGTTCTTCTTCTGCTTGGGATTGGATTATGTCTATTGATGTTCACTGGTTCTCAACTTTATTTGGATGGTATACATTTGCAGGTATGTGGTGTTCTACTATGACTGTTTTGGTTTTATTAACTTTATATTTAAAGAAACAAGGTTATTTACCAAAAGTGAATGAAAACCATATACATGATTTAGGAAAATGGACTTTCGCAATTTCATTCTTATGGTCTTACATGTGGTTCTCTCAATTCATGTTGATTTGGTATGCAAATCTTGGTGAAGAGGTTGTTTACTACATGACTAGAATTGATCATTTTAAATTTATGTACTTTGGTATGTTCTTAATTAACTTTGCATTCCCAATGTTATTGTTAATGTCAAGAGATGCTAAAAGACATGCTGGTGTTTTATCTATCGTTGGAACGATAATCATAATAGGTCACTGGTTTGATGTTTACATTATGATTTCAGCTGGTTCTTTAGGAGCTAAAGCTAAAGTTGGTTTCATGGAAGTAGGTATGGCTTTGTTGGCAGCTGGTTT
The DNA here is from genome assembly GCA_947453715.1 of Flavobacteriales bacterium. Lineage (GTDB taxonomy): Bacteria > Bacteroidota > Bacteroidia > Flavobacteriales_D > Crocinitomicaceae > CAIUKX01. Next base: position 1,160 of record CANGHX010000132.1, read on the forward strand.
CTTTATACGTACGATTTTAAATAATCTTACTAAAGCACCATTAACTCCAGTGAATCACCCATTCTTAGATGAAAGTATTCATCACGAAGTTTAATAATAGTATATTTTATCACAGTCAAATTATAAATGATGGGCAAATTAATTGCAATTATCGTAATCGTTTTAGGAGTTGTTGCTTTAGCACAATTGATTAGAGTTTATGAATTATCTTCTAAACTTAGAAACTCTGGAGAAGACGAAGTTAGTAATAGAGATAATCGTTTAAACGGAAGGTTAATGTTAGCATTTATGGCTTTCTTCTTTTTAGGATTTATCTATTTAATGTCTGAATATGGATGGACAGGTAGAGGTGTTGCAGCTTCAGTTCATGGTAGAGATTTAGATTCTTTATTAAACTTAAATTTTATCATTATTATTTTAGTTTTCTTTTTAACGAATTCTTTACTTTTCATTTTTACTTATAAATACATTCGTAAACCAGGAGTTCCTGCTTTTTATTATCCTCATAACAACAAGTTAGAGATGCTTTGGACGGTTGTTCCAGCTGCAGTTTTAGCTGTTATTATTATTCTTGGATTAAAAACTTGGAATAATGTAACGGATTCTGCTAAGAAAGAATCTATTAGAATTGAGTTGTTCTCAAAACAATTTGATTGGACAGCAAGATATTCAGGTGAAGATAATACTTTGGGAAGCTTTGATTACAAATTGACTACTGCTAATAATGAATTAGCGTTATTAACATCAAATACAATTGATTCAGCTATTTTCGAAATGGAAGATGGATTATCGGGAATTAAAGCTTTAGAAGCTAAATTGAATGATAGTAAAATCATGTTAGTACCTGAAGAGAAAGAGAAAATGATTGTTGATTTGGATAGAAAAGAGCGTTTAATTCGTTTATTATATCAAATGAAAGCTCGTCACAATAAAAAAGTTGATGCTTTTGCTTGGGATGATATTATTCAAAAAGATACTTTATACTTATGTGAGAATAAAGAATATGAATTTAATTTCCGTGCAAAAGATGTAATTCACTCAGCTCATTTTCCTCATTTCAGAGCTCAAATGAATACTGTTCCTGGATTAACAACTCGTTTTAAATTTACTCCAGATATCACAACTAAAGAAATGCGTGAGATCAAACAAAATGATAAATTTAATTACGTTTTATTATGTAATAAAATTTGTGGTGGGGCTCACTATAAAATGAAAATGATAATTGTTGTTTTACCAGAAGGTGAATACAATACTTGGATGAAAGGTAAAATGGCAACATCTACTTTCAAACAAAAATATTTTCCAGTTGTTAGTGCTCCAGTAGCACCAGCAGCAACAACTACTGACTCAACAGCAGTAGCAGCTAAGTAATTGAATTTTTTAAATTAAAACAGATATAAAGATGTCGGCAGCAGCGCACGTAGCACATGGAAGTCACGATTCACACGGTCATCATGAAGATCATGGTCACCACGAGGAAAGTTTTATTTCAAAATATATCTTTAGCCAAGATCATAAGATGATTGGTAAGCAGTTTTTATTAACTGCTGTATTTATGGGTATTGTAGCAATGTTATTGTCTATTTTATTCCGTATCCAATTAGCTTGGCCTGGTGAGAGTTCAGATTTTTTATCTTTCTTTTTAGGTGAAACTTGGGCTCCAGGAGGAATTCTTAAAGAAGATATGTATCTTGGTTTAGTAACTATTCATGGTACTATCATGGTATTCTTCCTTTTAACAGGTGGTTTATCCGGAACTTTTTCTAATTTGTTAATTCCATTGCAAATTGGAGCGAGAGATATGGCTTCAGGTTTCTTGAACATGTTGTCTTATTGGTTCTTCTTTATTTCATCAATAATAATGTTAGTTTCATTATTTGTTGAATCAGGACCAGCTATGGCAGGTTGGACAATTTACCCTCCTTTATCAGCTTTACCTCAGGCTGTTAGTGGTTCAGGTTTGGGTATGACTTTATGGTTAGTGTCCATGACGTTGTTCGTTGTTTCTTCTTTAATGGGTTCTTTGAATTATATCGTTACAGTATTAAACTTAAGAACTAAAGGAATGAGCATGACTAGAATGCCTCTTACTATTTGGGCTTTCTTTGTTACTGCAATCTTAGGTGTATTGTCATTCCCAGTTTTATTCTCAGCAGTTTTATTATTAATGATGGATAGATTAATGGGAACAAGTTTCTATTTATCTGATATTATAGTTGGTGGTGAGATGTTAGCTAATCATGGTGGTTCTCCAATTTTATATCAACATTTATTTTGGTTCTTAGGTCACCCTGAGGTTTATATTGTATTATTACCAGCATTAGGTTTATCATCAGAAATTATTTCTACTAATTCTAGAAAACCAATTTTCGGATATAGAGCGATGATTGGTTCAATTTTAGCAATTGGTTTCCTTTCGTTTATTGTATGGGGTCACCATATGTTCGTTACTGGTATGAATCCTTTCATTGGTTCAGTATTCGTTTTCACAACATTATTGATTGCGATTCCTTCTGCTGTTAAAGTATTTAATTACTTAACAACATTATGGAAAGGTTCTATTGTTTTAACTCCAGCTATGATGTTTGCTGTTGGTTTAGTATCTACTTTCATCACAGGTGGTGTTACAGGTATTATCTTAGCAGATTCAGCTTTAGATATTAATGTACACGATACTTACTTTGTTGTTGCTCATTTCCATATTGTAATGGGTATGTCAGCTGTATTTGGTATGTTTGGTGGTGTTTACCATTGGTTCCCTAAGATGTTTGGAAGAATGATGAACTTACGTTTAGGTTATGTTCACTTCTGGATTACGATTGTTGGTGCCTATGGTGTGTTCTTTCCAATGCACTTCGTTGGATTAGCAGGTGCGCCTAGACGTTATTATGATTATTCAGTTTATGGTGAATTTGATTCTCCAACTGGTGAGATGATGATGGACTTAAATGTTATCATTACAATTTTTGCAATCATTGCAGCATTAGGTCAATTTGTATTCTTATTCAATTTCTTTTATAGTATCTATAGAGGACCAAAAGCAGTTCAAAATCCTTGGAAAGCGAACTCTTTAGAATGGACTACTCCAGTTGAACATGTACATGGTAACTGGCCAGGTGAATTACCAACAGTTCACAGATGGCCTTATGATTACTCTAAACCAGGAGCATCAGAAGATTATATTTCTCAAATTGTTCCTTTAGCTGAAGGCGAAGAAGAACATTAGAAAATAAATTATTAATGAAAGCCTTTCCAATTGGAGAGGCTTTTGTATTTTTGATAAAACTCAATCAATTGGAAGATTCATTCGATTATAGACAAGAAGCAGAGGCAAACAACGAAAAAGATTTTGATAAAGTCTTAAGACCAAAGTTATTGTCTGATTTTGCTGGTCAAAAAGCTGTAGTTGATAATTTGGAGGTTTTTGTTCAAGCGGCAAAACTTAGAGAAGAACCTTTAGATCATGTTTTACTTCATGGTCCTCCAGGTCTTGGTAAAACAACTCTAGCAAATATTATAGCGAATGAATTAGGAGTCGGTTTTAAGGTTACTAGTGGACCTGTTTTAGATAAAGCAGGTGATTTAGCTGGACTATTAACGAATTTACAATCTGGTGATGTTTTATTTATTGATGAAATTCATCGTTTAAGTCCTGTTGTTGAAGAATATTTATATTCTGCAATGGAAGACTATGTGATTGATATTTTAATCGATAGTGGTCCAAATGCGAGAACAGTTCAAATTTCATTAAATCCATTTACATTAATTGGTGCTACTACTCGTTCTGGTTTATTAACTTCACCTTTAAGAGCGCGTTTTGGTATTAACTCTCGATTAGAGTATTATAATTCTGAAGTACTAACTTCAATTGTTGAACGTTCAGCTTCTTTATTAGATATTCCAATTCAATACGAAGCAGCTTATCAAATTGCTAGTCGAAGTCGAGGAACTCCTCGTATTGCGAATGCTTTATTAAGAAGGGTTCGAGATTTTGCTCAAATTAAAGGAGATGGAACTATCACTTTAGATATTACTAATTTTGGATTAAAAGCTTTAAATGTTGATCAAAATGGTTTAGATGAGATGGATAATCGTATTCTTGGAGCTATTATTCATAAATTTAATGGTGGTCCTGTTGGTCTTTCTACCATAGCAACTGCAATTGGTGAAAATGCAGGTACTTTAGAAGAAGTATATGAGCCCTTTTTAATTCAAGAAGGTTTTCTTACTCGAACTTCTAGAGGTCGAAAAGCAACTGAAAAAGCGTTTAAGCATTTAGGTAAACCACTTGGTTTTTCTCAAGGTGGTTTGTTTGAAGATTAATCATGCGATTAAATATCGATCATAGAACTTCTTTAATTAAGCAAAAAGCCCTTGATTTGGGTTTTTCTTTTTGTGGTATATCAAAAGCTGATTTTTTGACAGAAGAAGCTGAAAATTTAGAAATTTGGTTATCTAACTCTTACAATGGTAAGATGGATTATATGAACAACCATTTTGATAAACGTTTAGATCCTAGGTTATTGGTTGATGATGCTAAATCTGTTGTTTCTTTATTGTTAAATTATTATCCTTCCGAAATTCAAAAAAAAGATTCAGAAATTAAGATATCGAAATATGCATATGGTGAAGATTATCATTTTGTAATTAAAGATAAATTAAAGGACTTATTCGAATTTATTAAAACTGAAATTGGAGAAGTAGGTGGTAGAATTTTTGTTGATTCTGCTCCAGTTATGGATAAAGCTTGGGCAAAAAAAAGTGGTTTAGGTTGGATTGGAAAAAACAGTAATTTAATTCATCCAAAACATGGCTCTTTTTTTTTCATAGCTGAATTAATTTTAGATCTCGAATTAGCTCCTGACGGACCAATTAAAGATTATTGCGGAACTTGTACACGTTGTATAGATGAATGTCCAACAGATGCAATTATTGAGCCTTATGTTGTTGATGGATCAAAATGTATTTCTTATTTAACAATTGAGTTGAAAGATGCTATTTTACCTAATGAATTTAAAGGTAAAATGGATAACTGGATGTTTGGCTGTGATGTATGCCAAGATGTTTGTCCTTGGAATCGTTTTTCGAAACCAACTTCAGTGGCTTCTTTTTCACCACATGAGAATTTATTAAAAATGTCTAAAGCAGATTGGACGGATTTAACAGAAGATGTATTTCATGAATTATTTGGAAACAGCGCTGTTAAAAGAACAAAATTTTCTGGCTTAAAACGTAATATTGATTTTTTAAGATAACTTATTTTTTAAATCGAATTGGTAGATTGTATTCTACATTTACTTTTTCGCCATTGTTTTCCCCAGGTATCCAATTTGGCATATTATTAATCACTTTTAAGGCTTCAGTATCAAAATTTATTGAACCTGATACTGATTTTAATATTGTTGGTTTTACTATTTTTCCATTTCGACCGACAATAAATCTCACATAAACAGTTCCTTCAATATTATTGTTTTTTTCAAATTCAGGATAGGTAACATTTTTTTGCATAAAGTCGAAAAGAGCATTTATTCCACCATTAAATTCTGGCATTTTTTCAGCAAATTTTAAAACAATACTATCATTTTCTTGTTGTTTTATATCTGGTTGATATGCTATCATTCCTTGAACTTCAATTTCAGGTTGAATAATACAAGCGCCCATTAATAATTCCTCTTTCATTTTGGATTGCTTTATTTCTTCTTTGGAATTATAATTTGCATCGATTTTTCCAAGAACTTCTATATTGGATGTATCAATAGCAACTTCACCTTTAGTTGTTTCGATTTCATTTGAATTTCGCGAATTATTTTGATCATATTTATTGTTTGGTTCACAGCTAATGAGTGTCAAACAAACTAAACTTAGAATCAAAAAGGAATGTGGATTTTTAGATTTTTTTAATTCTTCAATAATGATTGGGATATCTTCTTGATGGAAATCCAATTGTGTGTTTTTCATTCTGCCACAGACACTTTTGGATGTATTATTTAAAAGATATGAAATAATTTCTGTTCTAGACATAGTCGTGAAATCCATAACTTTTTTTTCACATTTTTCACAATGACGCGAAAACATACCAATTTTCATATTGTTCCAATCTTCATGGCATGGTTCATTTATACTTAATTTCATATCGTTTTTAGTTCAAGTACAAACGAAAAGTAGAAAGGTTCATTTTACAGTGGTAAACTAATTCTAAAAGTAGTTCCAACATTTACTTCTGAGTAAAGAACAAATACTTTTCCTTTATGGTATTCTTTGATGATTCGTTTAACTAAAGTTAGACCTAATCCCCAACCTCTCTTTTTAGTTGTAAATCCAGGTTGAAATACTGTTTTAATTTCCTTTGGTGAAATACCTTTACCAGTATCTGTTATATCAATATGAACCCATTCTGGTGTTTGATGCATTGAAACTGTAAGTTTTCCTTTTCCACTCATTGCATCAACAGCATTTTTACATATGTTTTCAATTACCCATTCCATTAATGGTCCATTGTGTTTTGTAAAAATATTCTCGTCAGAATGAAATGCTAAATCTATTTTATCTGAAAAGCGTCTTTGCAAATAATCTAGAACATTTTTTACAGTTTCTGTAAGGTTTTCATCTTCTAAATGTGGTATTGATCCAATTTTTGAAAAACGATCAGTCACTTTTGATAATCGTTCAACATCTTTTGACATTTCTTCAGCAACCATTGGATCAACATTGTAGGTCTCTAATAATTGAACCCAAGCCATAAGAGAAGATAAAGGTGTGCCGAGTTGGTGAGCAGTTTCTTTTGCCATTCCAGCCCAAACTTGATTTTGTTCAGCTTTACGGAATGTGCTGAAAATGATGTACCCAATTAATACAAATAAACCTATGATTGAGAATTGTATATATGGAAAGTATTTTAATTGTTTCACCTCATTGCTTTCATCAAAATATAAAATATTTTTATTTCCATCATTAAAATCTATAACAATTGGTGTATTAATTTTTGAAAGTTCAATGATTGTTTTATCTAAATTTTTGACTTTAATTTTATTAGTAGGAAAATTAGACCCAATGATTTTATGCGTTGATGAATCTATTAACAAGACAGGTATAAGACTTTTGTTGTCTATTAATTCTTGATTAAAAGCTGTAATTAAATTATCACGATCTTTTTCTAATTTTTTTAATCCTTTAGAATCATCATATGTGTAAGTCATAAAGAAGCCTTTATATACTTCAACTGTAAAAGACAATTTTTTTTTCTTCCATTGATTAGCTAACTTAACAAGTGAGTCATCAAATTGAGCTTGTAGTTTTTCTTTTGATAAATCAGGATTTTTTAATCTAATGTCTGATGTATCAAATCCTAAGTTTATATAACTTGATACTTTATTATCATTATCCAAAAGAATGACTGGAATGTCCTTGTTTGATTCTATTATTTTTAAAGGAAACGTAAAATCAGGAATAACATCCAATGGCGTTTCTTTAGAAATTTCCTTTGTTGCTTCAATCCATACAGAAATTTTATTTCGTTCTAAGTTTCGAACTTCTTGAAAAGTATTATTTGTTAATTGGACTAATTCAATTTTCTTTTTGATTGCATCAGCCCATTGCTTTGCTTTATCTCGCTCTCGTTGACTTACACCTTTTACAATAGAATTCGAAACAAATAATGACGCGCCAACCATTAAT
>CANGHX010000133.1 GCA_947453715.1 Flavobacteriales bacterium
TAAACCAGCAGTAGCTGCGCCAATTTCAAATGCAAATGGACGTGTTTTTGCTTCTCCTTTAGCTAAGAAATTAGCAGAAGAAAAAGGGGTAGATATCAATCAAGTTGCTGGTACAGGTGAAAGTGGTCGTATCGTAAAAAGAGATGTTGATCATTATGTGCCTTATGTTCCTGCAGCGGGAGGAAGTCAAGTTGTTGCTGTTCAATCAGGTGTTGAATCGTATACAGATGTTCCAAATTCTCAAATGAGAAAAGCAATTGCAAAAACATTAACTGCTTCTAAATTTTCAGCTCCTCATTTCTATTTAAAAATGGAAGTGGATATGGATAACGCGATTGCAGCTAGAGAAGCAATCAATGCTAAAAGTGGATCTAAAGTATCTTTTAATGATATGATTATCAAAGCGGTTGCAGCGTCATTAAGAAAACATCCAAAAGTTAATGCAGATTGGATAGGAGAAGCTATTCGTTACAACAATCACATTCACGTTGGTGTTGCTGTTGCTGTAGAAGAAGGTTTAGTTGTTCCAGTTGTGAAGTTTGCTGACACAAAAGGAATTGCTCAATTAGGTTCGGAAATAAAAGATTTAGCTTCTAGAGCAAGAGATAAAAAAATTAAACCAGAAGAAATGCAAGGTGGAACTTTCGCAGTTTCTAATTTAGGAATGTATGGCATTGAAGATTTTACTTCAATTATCAATCCACCAAATGGTTGTATCCTTTCAGTTGGTCAAATCAAACAAACTCCAGTTGTAAAAAATGGAGAAATTGTCCCAGGAAATGTTTTAAAATTAAGCTTGTCTTGTGATCATAGAGTTGTGGATGGAGCAATCGGTTCAGAATTCTTACAAACATTGAAAAATTTATTGGAGAACCCAGTTTTAATGTTGGTTTAATAAAATTTCAATCTAATATAATTTAGGTGTCTTTACTTTGTATCGGCACCTTTTTTTTGAAATAAACATTCATAATATCGATTTAGTAAATGGTTACTATAATGTGGTAAAGCGTTTTAGTTTTTCTTGGTTGGTGAGAAAAAAATAAGCAATTTTGTAGAGCTAAAGAAATAAAAGTTTCAACTACTACAATTGTGCTTAAAGTAAAAGTATATATCATATTTTTAATCGTAATTATCTTTACGGGCATTCTGAATGCACAATCATTTTCAAATGGTAATTTCAATTCAGGTGGAACTGGATGGGGAGCCTCAACTGAAACACATCCAGAGAATGTTTATGGCGGAAATAGTAACACAAATAATGTTGCTGAAGTAGATTATCAAGTTAGACTAGCACAAACAGTGACAGGTTTTCAAGTAGGTAAATCGTATACATTAAGTTTCAATGCATCTAGAAGAACAAAGTCTGGTGCTTCTTCTCCGAATCCTTCTACAATTAATATTTCTATAACTTCTAGTACATCAACTTTACTTTCGACTTCATTAACTAAAACAAATACAATATTTAGTTTAGATTATGTTTCTTACGATTTCACAGCTACTGCTTCGACTTTAACTTTTTCACTTACACCAGGAACGGATATAGGTACATCTACTAAAGGAGTAATAGTAGATAATCTATTGATATCTCAAACAGTTGTATTATCTGCAGAATTGATTAGTTTTGAAGCTGAAAAAAACTATGAAGGTGTTAAATTGAAATGGACGACTGCGAGCGAAGTCAAAAATGATTATTTTGCGGTTGAAAAATCTAGAAATGGAAAACAGTGGCAAGAGGTTTCAAAAGTAAATGGAGCTGGTTTTTCAATTAAAATGACTGATTACCATGTTCAAGATAATAAACCTTTCGAGGGGCTTTCATATTATCGCTTAAAACAAGTTGATTTTGATGGTGAAGAGACTTATTCAGATATTATTTCTGTAGAATTTGATTATGCAGATGTATTCAATATTTATCCTAATCCTGCTCATAATTATCAGGAATTATTTTTGGAGTCAACGTTGTTAATAAAAGATATACATGTGAAAATAGTAGATCATAAAGGCTTAGAAGTTCATAGTGCTATGCCTATTTTCGGATCAATTTCACTCAAAAATATTCCTTCAGGAAGTTATTTATTAAATGTCTTCAGTGGCAATGAACAATTGAGTTCATCGAAACTCATTGTTTATTAATTCCTGTACAAAACAATAATCATTAGCATGATTTTCATATTTCCCTCCTTGAGGAGGGATTAAGGGAGGTGACAACTGTAATCTCAATATAATTTAATACAACAAAAATCCCTACAATACATCAAAACCAATTCTAAAATTTCCTATATTTGAGCAAATAAAATTATACTTAAATGTTCAGAACCATCACCCTTATGATCGCATCAACTTTATTTCTTATTTCTTGCAACAAGGATGATAAAGATCCAAGTGCTTCAGCAACGAATGATACCTCGAATTACAATCCTAACAAACCTGTAACTCCAGTAGATTCATTAATTCCATTCATTAAAGCAACAGTAAATTTTAATAACTGGTATGCGAAGCAGAACTACAATGGTTTTGTTCAGATAACATCAAATAGTAAAATAATAGACTCACCGAACAATCTAACGAAAGTAGATTATATTTCTAGTTTAAAGCAAGATACTGCTTCTTCTTCTTACATGAATCAATACAATGAAAATTTTGAAGTGGCATTCTCAGGAAATCAATACGGAATTGCTGCTTATGCAAATGCGAATGCGTTGTTTTATGCTTCTTTTCCAATAGGAAACTTGACCTATTACTCTTCATTAACTGAATCTGTAGAGGGACCAGAAATAATTTACACCGATAGCAATGGCGCAAAATGGAGTAGCAAGTATGGTGATCAAACTGGTTCAATATTTAATGTAACCAAAAGTCAAAGTGAAGTAGATACATTCGGATATCCATATCAAATAGTAGAAGGTGATTTTTCTTGTAAAGTATACTCTGTTACAAATCCACAACCAAATCAATTTTTACAAATTTCGTACGGTCAATTTATGTTGAATTATGTCAAACCGTGATTTAAATTTCGAATCATTAAGCTTTCGAGAAGTTGAGTTAAGTGATATTGAAGAACTTCAGCGAATCAGTCGAATAACGTTTAAAGATACTTTTGATTGGTACAATACGGAAGCCGACATGAATCAGTATTTAAATCAAAATTTAAGTATCGAAAATTTGACAAAAGAATTCAACCAAGAAGGAGCGAAGTTTTATTTTCTAGAATTTAACCAAAATTGTATAGCCTTTCTGAAACTAAATAAAGGAGAAGCACAAACCGAAAAAGATTATATCAACACGTTAGAAATAGAGCGAATTTATATTCTCAAAGAATATCAAGGAAAAAACATAGGTACTTTTCTTCTTAACAAAGCAAAAGAAATCGTCAAAAAAGAAAATCTAGATTATTTATGGTTAGCTGTTTGGGAGAAAAATGAACAGGCTATTAAATTCTACAAAAAACACAATTTCAAAATTTTCGGAGAACACGATTTCATCTTAGGTACCGACATCCAAAAAGATTACCTCATGAAATTAAAATAGTTGGCTGAGCAATGTCGAGCCAACTATAATATAATTTTTAAAATATTTTATTTTCTGAATTTTATACAATCTGTAATCTGCCAATATGCAACCTGCAATCTACCAATCCAATTTACAAATTCTCAAAAAAATCATTCCCCTTATCATCCGTAATAATAAAAGCAGGGAAATTCTTAATCGTTATTTTTCGAACAGCTTCCATTCCCATTTCTTCGAAGTCAACCACTTCAACAGAAGTAATGTTTTCTTTCGCTAAAATAGCCGCTGGACCTCCGATAGAACCTAAATAGAATCCACCGTATTTATTACAAGCATTGGTAACATCTTTCGAACGGTTTCCTTTTGCTAACATAATCATACTTCCACCTAAACTTTGGAATTGATCCACATAAGAATCCATTCTTCCTGCCGTTGTTGGACCGAAACTTCCAGAAGGCATTCCTTCAGGTGTTTTAGCTGGACCTGCATAGTACACAGGATGATTTTTAAAATATTCAGGCATTGGTTGACCTGCATCGATGATTTCTTTAATCTTCGCATGCGCCATATCTCTCGCAACGATCAAAGTACCATTTAATTTCAATCTTGTTTTAATTGGGTATTTAGAAAGTTCAGCTAATACTTCACTCATTGGACGATCCAAATTAATCTCAACAGCTGGTTCTAAATGAGGAGGAGTTTCAGGAAGTAATCTTCTTGGATTTTTTTCCAATTGTTCAACATAGATACCATCTTTTGTAATTTTTGCTTTGATATTTCTATCTGCAGAACAAGAAACGCCTAATCCAACAGGACAAGAAGCAGCGTGACGAGGCAAACGAATTACACGAACATCATGCGTAAAATATTTCCCACCGAATTGAGCACCAATTGTACTTTCTTGACAGATTTTTTGAACTCTTTTTTCCCATTCTAAATCTCTAAAAGCTTGACCGCCCATGTTACCTTCTGTTGGTAATTCATCAAAATAACCTGCAGATGCTTTTTTAACAGCAGCCAAATTCGCCTCAGCAGATGTTCCACCAATAACAAATGCTAAATGATAAGGAGGACAAGCGGAAGTTCCTAAGTCTTTAATTTTGTCTTTGATGAATTCTTCTAAAGTACTATCATTTAACAACGATTTTGTTTTTTGGTATAAGAACGTTTTATTCGCAGAACCACCACCTTTAGCTAAAAATAAGAATTCGTAAGAAGCTCCCTTTTTAGCATAAATATCAATCTGAGCAGGTAAATTAGAACCTGAGTTTTTTTCATCAAACATAGTCAAAGGTACTACCTGAGAAAAACGTAAATTACGTTCTTGGTACGTATTGAATATTCCTTTTGATAAGTATTCAGCATCATCAACACCTGTATAGACATTTTCACCTTTTTTCGCCATGACGATTGCAGTTCCAGTATCTTGACAAGATGGTAATTGACCTTCAGCTGCTACCGTTGCATTTTGTAATAAGTTATAAGCAACAAAACGGTCATTATCTGTTGCTTCAGGATCACTTAAAATCGCATTTAATTTCTCTAAATGAGAAGTTCTAAGGTAAAAAGAAACATCAGTCATCGCTTCTTGAGCCAACAACTCCAATCCTTTAGGTTCAACAGTTAGGATCTCTCTATCACCTAATTTTTCAACTTTCACATAATCCGAAGTAACTTTTCGGTATTCCGTATTGTCTCTCAATAAAGGATACGGATCTTGATAAAAAAATTCTGCCATAATTTTTATTTTTTTTTTATATTGAAATTTTATTTTTTAAAACTCGATTATCTAGTTTAATATTAGGTAGTAAAATCACATTCTCTTAATACAATTTAATTGATGAGTTAATGATTTATTTTCCGAATTTATTATACCTTGATTAGTAAAAAAATCTATTCTTACATGGCCACTTGAATGTATAATATGCCCTTTACCATCAAGAATTCCTACATGTGTTGTTTTTCCTGCTTTGTTTTTAAAAAAAGCAACATCACCTTCTTGAAGATCATCAAATTCTATTTCTAAACCATGTTCTAATTGTTGAGCAGCATCTCTAGGTAAATTAATATCATAAAACCTAAAAACTTGTTGGGTAAATCCTGAACAATCAATACCAAAAGGTGATTTTCCTCCCCATAAATATGGAGAATTTAAGTAATCTTCAGCAGTTTGAAAAATTGACGATGGTATCTTTTCTACTTGTGAGGAAATATATTCAAATTTATCCTCTCCTATTTTAAAAAATAGCTCCTTAAATGAAGGTACGTATGATCCTTTCACGATTCTTTGAACTCCCCAAGGTGTTTTAATCGTTTCTAATAAATTATACTGAATAGTCAAACCTCCTAGCCATCTTTTCATTTCTTTCTCAGTCAAAAAATGAACATGTTTTGAATCAATCCATCCTTCATAATTATCAAAATAGGTTTTGATTTTAAACCAAGGTTCATGCATTTCTAAAATGTGAATAATTTCACCAAAAAGTAATTGAGTTACAATTTCTGATTGATCTTTATTCTCTGCTCGAACAGGTGAAATACTCACAAAACAATAGGCCGTTTTATTCATGAAAGATTTAATTATTTTTTAGGAAAATCTCTTAAAGACATTAGATTTGAGATTTGTTGAAAATGTCGTTCATTATGATATGTAACAAACAATAAAGCATCACCTAATCTTAAGCGTATAATTTTAGAAATTGATATTGGGATTTTCACTCTTCTAAGACTTACATTTGCAGACAATTCAATAATCTTTAAGAACTCTTTTAACTCAGATTGGATAGTAGACAATTCATTTCCGGTGATTAAAGAGATCTCAGAAGATGGATTATAAGATCTCATTGATTTAAATCTTCTTTTGACATTTTTGGCATTTCCAAGTTTCATTGATTTCCATGCTGATCTTCCCAAAGGAGAAGAAATAAATACTTCGCCAGGAGATTTAAATCTTGTTTTTGTAATACGATCAATAAAGGCAGTGTGATAAAATTTAGCATATTCATTTAGATGTGCTAAGACTTCTTTAATATTCCAAACATTCTCACTTGGTTTCCAAGATAATTGTTCCTCATTCAAATAAACTAATTTCTTGTTAACCAATTCTAAATCAGACAATGTTATGTTTCTAACTTCTTCTAAAAGATCTTTTGTATACATATATTAAATCGTTATTCAAATTTACAACTATAAAATGAAAATATCATTTTATAGTTGTTTTTTATTCATGTCCCTCCTCTATTTCTTGATTTGAAATTGAAAAATATTTAATTGTAATTTCATTTTCTTCAGATCCATAAAAATATTCAATACGTGCACAAAGTTTTCCTTCTAATTTTGTTTGAACTAAATTACCAGCTAAATTTCTAGCTTCAACGCTTTTCAGTAATTGATTAGGATAATAATTGATCTTTATCGCACCAACACTATCAATCGTTTCGCAAAATTTATTCTTACTATTTTTATATTGCTCTCGTATTAAATTTCCATTCTCATCATAGTCATAAAGATAAATCGCAACATTTTTAGAATCGACTTTTAATTTTTTCTTTTTCGAGTAAAAACTTTTTTGTTTTAACAAATATCCATCATAAATAAATCTATAAATAGCAAAGCCAAAGCTATCTTCCATTAATTTGTTTTTAGAATTGTAATAGGCTGTTTCAATTAAATTTCCTGATAGATCATATGAGTTAATTTCTTTGTAAAAACAAGTAATATTCGTTATTGGCTTTTCAAATTCATCTAACTGAGTTTTTTCGATTAATAAATTAGAATCATTGTATTTAAATTGAATAACTGCAACACTATCTAAGTTTCTAACTAATGTCACATTTTGATTATAAAAACGAATTTCCTTTACTAGACTTAATGAATCGTCAAGAATGATTACTTTCCTAGCGTACCCTTTAGTTGGTATACTCTTTAATTGATTTTTTGAATCAAAAAAAGATTCTTCTAATAAGATATCGTCTAAGTTATATTTGTATTCAACTTTATGAAAACCCTCAGGAAGTTCAAATGGTTTTGTTAAACTATCAAACCAACATTCTTTAATGATCAATGAATTATCATTTAAAACAATTCTGTACTTGATCGTTTCCCCATCTAATTCACTTTCTTCATCAATACCAATAAAATTTAAATTTTTATCAAATGCTTTTATCAATTTTTTACCATAGCCTTCATCGTCATAAACATATTCAAACTCATACCGATGAGCACCCGAAAAATCTTCGGTAGGCTCGCCATTTTCATTTAAATATAATTCAGCATTTGTAAAATCATAAGAATCAAATTCATAAATAATTTTATGAACACCATGAGTATTTATTATTGGCAATTGATTAACACCGAAAAAACTTTCTTCAGAAACTCTACCTATTTCGTGATATTTAAATTTTTGTCCAGAAAAGCCATCTCTATCTACTACTAATTTATTATTTACACCATAATTAAATTTAGATATCATGTTATTTAATGAATCGTAAGCAAATTGAATATTGAATATTGAATCTTCTACAAAAAATGGGGCTCTATTCTCATTGAAAAATTGAATTGATAAGAGATTTCCCCTAGTATCATTTTGAAATTGAATAATCGAAGGTTGAATTTTTGATAAATCATTTTCAAATTCAGATCGTGAAATAATCTTATTAAACTTTGAATAATTTGCAACTTGACTTAAGTATCCAATAGTATCATAATCAAATTGTTTAAAATAAATAGAGGGTTCAATTTCGGTTAAATTATTATTCCTATCGTATTTTTTTTCAAAAATCAAGTTGCCCTTTTCATTAAATAAATGTTCTACCTTAATGATTTCATTGCTCTCAACTTCATCTAAAAACTCATATTCTTCCTCAATTATTTGTTGATTTAAATTGAGTTTAACTGAAACTGTTTTCGCTTTTCCTTCACCAAAATAAATTGGATTAATTCCTGAAACATTTAATGAGATTAAATCACCTTTTTCATTATAACTAAATATGACCTGACCTTTTTCTTCAAAATATTCATCATCAAATTCTGAAATTTCAAAAGTTGTAATGGATTTTGCTTTACGATCAGAATTATATTTTACTTCCCAATAAAAACTATTTGGCTCATATAATTCTTCCAAATCTTCACCTTCAACATACGACTGAATTTGAACTTGATTTTCTTTGTAGATATAAGATAATCTAATCCCGTTCAATATTGAACTGTAGACTCCAACAGCATCATCCATTTTACAACTCTTCACATCATACAATCGATTTA
>CANGHX010000134.1 GCA_947453715.1 Flavobacteriales bacterium
ATTCTATGAAATCAACTTGTATTTTATTATATTTGTTATATATACTAAAATCAAAATATCATGAGATTAGAATACATTGTGGATAATCACGGAAAAATTAAATCGGTTCAAGTACAGATTCCAATTAAAGAATGGAACAGTTCTCCGAATGATTTTATTATCCCTAAAGAAAAGAAAACAATTAATCCGAAACTATTAAAAAGATTAAATAACTTAAAGGAATCTTTTAAAGAAGTTGAACTTATCGAAAAAGGGAAATCACATCAATCAATTACAGACCTTTTAAATGAGCTTTGAAATAATCCCAACACCACCTTTTGCAAAAGAATTAAAAACTTTGGCAAAGAAATACAAATCCATTGGTGATGATCTAAGAAAGCTAATCAAAGAACTTGATGAAAATCCAAAACTAGGTACTTATCTAGGTAAAGATTGCTATAAAATAAGGATGACTATCTCTTCCAAAGGTAAAGGCAAAAGCGGTGGTGCTAGAGTTATTACTTATGTAAAAGTAGTTCATGAGAAAATTTATCTTTTGGATATTTACGATAAAAGTGATAGTATATCTGATAAAGAACTCATGTTACTTATTCAATTAGCTACCGAATAAACCATACCTAAAATACCAATCCAATCCCTCTGAATTTTATTTTATTAACCATCCCGATGTAAAATGCGGGACAAGTAATAAGGCACATAAGGATTTGTTTGAGGGTCTGGGTGTTTTGATGAGTTAGTAATTGAAAGTTAAAAATTAATAGCTTGATTCTTCTTTTACATTTGGAATGATTGTTTTTTTTTCAGCTCGTCAGACTGAGTAATTTTTTGATTTGAAATGGAATGAAAAATTAAAAAATATATCGAAGGCTGAGGGGCTAGGTGTTTTTTTAAAACCATAAAAGAGTATACAATTTAGCCAGTCCAGCCTTCGATACGCATTTTGATTTTTTAACTTCGTTTAAAATCAAAATACTACTCAGTCTGACTAGCTAGCAAATATTTATTATACAAAAAAGAATAACTCAATTACATTCTAATACCTACGAAATATTGACAAATGACTATTGACCAAAAAAATCAATCACCAATTATTAATCTCCCAAATCACGAAACAAATACATCTTTTGGGAAGATCATAAAACATTAATCAAATAAAAAAAACAAATATAAACTTCCCAAATCAAAAATAAAAACATACATTTGGGAAGTAAATAATAAATATGATTGGTAGAGAGTATGAAATTGAAAGACTAACGGAATCATTAAAATCAAATAGTTCAGAGTTAATTGCTGTTTATGGTCGAAGAAGAGTTGGTAAGACATACCTAATACGAAATGTATTCAAAAAGCGAATTTCATTTGAGGTCACAGGTTTATACGGTGGAAAAAGAGAAAATCAATTAGACATTTTTTTTGAAGAATTAAAAAAGGTTTCAAAAAAGTTAAAAGAGCAAGATAAGCCTTCAGATTGGAAAGAAGCTTTTGAATTATTAAAAAAATATATTACTGGTTTAAAAAACGTCGAAAAAAAAGTAATATTCATTGATGAAATGCCTTGGTTGGATACACATAAATCTGATTTCAGAATGTATTTCGGACATTTTTGGAATACATTCTGTGAAAAAAGAGATGATATTATTGTGATTGTCTGTGGTTCAGCGGCGTCTTATATGGTACAGAATGTAATTTCAAACAAAGGCAGTTTGCATGCTAGGCTCACATATAAATTACAAATTAAACCGTTTACACTTTATGAGACAAAGGCTTATTTAGAAAGTAAAAATATCAAATGGGGACATTACCACATACTTCATTTATATATAGCAATAGGAGGAGTTCCACAATACTTAAGTAAAGTTAGGAAAGGAGAAAGTGTAGTACAGACGATTCAAAGAATGTGTTTTGATGAAAATGGTGACTTAGTAAATGAGTTTGAAGAAATTTTTGAATCATTATTTAACCATTCATCATCCCATATAGCAATAGTAAAAGCTCTTGGTCAGCTTAGTAAAGGAATTGAACGAGATGAATTAATTAAAAAATCAAAACAACATGGAGGTGGAGCTTTTACAAGAGCTTTAGATGAATTAATAGCATCTGGTTTTATTTCAAAATATCTTCCATTTGACAAAAAATCAAAAAACACCTTATACAGACTATCAGATGAATATTCTAAGTTTTATTTAAAATACATTGAACCATATAAAAATCAAGGTGAAAATTTTTGGAAAACAATGTTTCAGAAACAATCTTACATTTCATGGGCGGGATTCAATTTTGAAACGATATGTTTAAAACACATTCCACAAATTAAAAAAGCACTTAAAATTGAAGGAATTCATTCAATAAGCTCAAGTTGGTCTGGAGAAGACGCGCAAGTAGATCTTGTGATTAAACGAAATGACCATTGGATAAATCTATGTGAAATGAAGTTCTATAACTCAGAATATAAAATAGGAAAAAATGAATTTGAAAATCTTAAAAATAAGGTCGAAAAATTTAAAAATGAAACAGGTACGAAAGATGCTGTCGTAATTACCATGATGACAACTTATGGAGTTCAAAAAAATGAATATTTCCACCAAATAATTGAAAATAATTTCACCATGGAAATTCTATTCGAACGAATTTAGAAAGAATTATCTAATATTCTCAATTTTAAACTACCCCCTATTGACTAAAAACTATTGACTAAATTAAAATTGAATCAAATAATTTGGCTAATTGTTCTGTTTGATTTTTTCTGGAGTAGAAATTTATTTTTGATGAATCAGTGTTTGAAACTTGAATTAAACCAGTTTGTTTATCAATAATTGCTTTATACAATTTATTGAAAATATCATCTTCTGAATTGCAAATTAATCCTAGGTTACAATCATTTAAGGTTTCTTCGATGATATCATTATCGTTTGGAAATAACAGTACTGATTTTTTTAATCCAATGTATTCGTACAATTTACTACTTGGTATTCCTTTGATATTTTTATGGGCAACCATTAATAATAAATCTGAGTTTTGTTGAATTGAAATCACTTCATTTTTTGGTATTCTTTCAGTGATTTTTATGTTTTCTTCAAAACCTTTCATTTCAAGCTCAATTCTCTTTTTTTGAGATTTATCAAAAGCCAATCCAGGGAAATTAAGTTGAATCTTCAGTTTAATTTCTTCAGTATGAATAAGTTTTTTAATAGCATTTAAAATCGGTTCTATAGGTTGAGTTGGATATAAACTACCATTATAAGTGATGTGAAACTCTGAAGTATTTATTTCGATTTGATTCTCACTAGCTATTCCATCAAAGCCATTTAAAATAACATGACCTTTTTTGTTTACAAACTTTCCAATTTTATCAGCATAAACTTTAGAAACAGAAGTTATACATTCAGCTGAACCAACCCATTTCTTTTCACTTTTGGTTTGTAATTTATCTACAAACTGCTTGACTTTTCCAAAGTTAGATTCTAATTCAGATGTATTCCAATCATCTCGATAATCTGCAATCCATTTTATTCCAGATTGTTTATTTAAATCATATCCAAATTTAAATTGAACAAAAGGATTCCCTGAAATCAATAGCAATTGAATGTCTTTATATTTTTCTATTAAACTTTCAGAAAAATCATACATATTTGAAAATGGAATCGCTCGATTTGAATAGTTTTCCCAAACCAAATCTTTGAATGTATAAAGCTTACTTAACTTTTGAATACTTTTCTTGCCTTTGTATTTTGTATATATCTCATCTCTAGTACTTGCTTTGTAAGGCAAATAATAAACTTCATGATTATCATTTTTTTCATGAATCAATTCATTACCTGAACTTAACAATACATCTTCAGAAGAATTTATTTTATTATCCCAATTTCTAGTTATTATTATCGGATAATATCCAAATTCTGATAGATATTTTGCCCAACCTCCTACTCTTTGCGAAGCTGTTAAATTACACGGAGGATAAAAATAGGATATGATCAGAATTTTTTTCAAGTGTTATTTTTTTGAAATAATAAATCTTTTTATTTTTCTTAATCTATTTATCACATTAATATAAGATGGAAAATCCGTATGTCTTTTAATTGGCTCTTCCATTATTGAGTTAAATTGATCCATCGATAGTTCCATTTTCTTTGCGAAAAATTCTTTATCATTTTCTAATTCATCCAATTTGTAAGCTGGAAGTTTAATTTCTTCTAATGCTTGATCTCTTGTTATTTGACCTGAACAAATTAATGTAGACAAGTGTGCTTTCCGTTTATCCACTTTAAATTTTTCGGGCAAAATATAACCTTGGTAAAATTTAGTGAAAATATTCTCATAATGTTTTCCACCGTAATCTCTCCAACCTAACTCATTTATTAATACTTTTTTTACATCAGCTTTGTTATATTCAATTAAATCTAAAGGTGATTCAAATTTCACTTTGTAAAGTTTGTTCGATATCCACAATTTAATTGGTCCTATTATTGGAAACTTTTTCAATTTTAATGTCCCAAATTTCTTGTGAATTGCTTTTAAATTAATTGTATCTAATTTATAGTGTGTGAAATTTGGAGGCATCCATCCCTCAGTAACCGTATTATGACCAGACAAAATATATTTGATTTTATATTTATTAGCAATATCATACAAAATAGCCATGAAAGCGTTATCAAAAGGCAAATCAATATCTACAACAGAAGCCTTAAAGAAAGCTAATTGCATGTCTCTCATTTCTTCCCAATCAATAACATGTGTATATAAATCGTAATTAAGAACTTTTAAAATATTTTCGATGTTCATCGTAGCTAATTCACTATTCCAACCATTATCGACATGTAAAATCAACGGCTTTAAGCACCATTCTTTTGATAAATAAGCTAAATAACTACTATCAACTCCACCACTAACACCAATAATACAATCATATTGCTTAGATTTTCCAGCATTCTTAATATCAGCTAATAATGCATGCAATTTTTCTACACCTTCTTTATTTTTAAAAACTGTTTTAGCTTGTAAGTCGTCATAAATATGACAAATTTCACATATTCCTTGATCGTCAAATTTTATTTCTGGATAGACAACATTGTCATAGATACATTTAGTACAACATTGATATACGGGTAATATTTCTTTTATTAAGGCTTTGTAATTTTCTAAACCATTGTATTTAGTTTTCCATGTTTGATAAGCCGCTTCACTTTTTTGTTTCTTTTCGTCTTTCGATAAATTAGCATATTCCTTAAAAGTATTTGCCAATAATTGCACTTCGAAATCAACAGGTAAAATATAACCATTTTCAGCATTAACAATTTCAGAAACACCACCCACATTAGTTGCAATACATGGGATTTTAAATGACATTGCTTCCATTATACTTATCGGCACACCTTCGTATTTACTCGTATTTACAAATAAATCTACATAATTTGTATGATAATATTTTTGTAATTCATCATTATCAATAAAACCACTAAAACGAAAAGATATATTGTTTTTGTTATCCAATTTTTCTTTGGCTAAGTTCAATAATTTTTCAGTTAGTGGTCCGTTGCCAAAATGAATCCATTCAATTTTCAATTCTTTTAATTGACTTAGCGCTTCTATTAAAAGATCAATTCTTTTTAATTCAATTAAAGACGAGCAAGTTACAATTCTCAATCCATCTAAATGGCTCTTTTCTTTTTTAATTTCCGTTGCTTCAATAAAATTAACACCTAATCTGTTAATGATTAATTTATTTTCATCTACACTCCCTTTATATAAATTGCTGAAATAATTCCTTCCCTGTTCAGAAATAAAAATCAACTTGTCCATTCTGTCGATAATTAATTTTCTGAATGGCAAATAATTTGGTTGATGACGTTCCAAATACAAATCATATGCATGAAAACGAGTATCCATTTTTGCATTAGGAAAGTTAGATTTCAATAAAGAAAAACCAATTACAGCCTCTGTGCACCAATAAGAATGGAAAAAAAGTTGTTCTTGTTCTAATTGATTTTCACTAATGTATTTCTTGAAAAATCGTTTATATCTTTTACCTATTGAAAAGGAATTCAACATTACTTTTAAGATTCTAAAATCAGTTTTCGTATTTTGATTTTCTTGTAAAAATTGTTTTTCTTGTATGATATATTTAGAATAAACATTTATTAATCCTAATACTTTATGAAAGCTAGATAATTTAAATGAAACTCTATGGTGTTCTACATTGGAAGGAAGTTCATAACTTAATTCATTTTCCATATCTGAAGACACAATTACTATTTTATCAAAATCTTGGGATAAATATTTTATCTGGTTTGAAACCAAAGGTTCACCTTTACCATATGGAAATGAATTTGTTGCGAAAAATAATACCTTCATTTTGATTTTCCTTTCAATGTTTTGTGTGCTTATGACTACGAAAATAATAAAAAATACAACATTATTGGGAATACAACAATATTGGCGAATCAACAATTATCCTTTCAATATAAAAAGCTAATTCGTTTCAAAATTATATTATTCACCTTTATACGATTTAGTTAATTGTTGTATATTTGGTTTATGATTGTAATTGTAGACTACAAAATGGGGAACCTCGGTTCTATTACTAACATTATTAAAAAGGTTGGTCATACTTCAATTGTCTCGTCTGATATTGATGTCATATCAAAAGCTTCAAAAATCATTTTACCTGGAGTCGGTGCTTTTGATAAAGCGATGCAAAATTTAAAAGAATTGAATTTAATTGAGGTCTTGAATGAAAAAGCCTGGATTCAAAAAACACCTTTCTTGGGTATTTGTTTAGGAATGCAATTACTTACCAAACATAGCGAAGAAGGTAATGTTAATGGCTTAGGTTATATTGATGCTTCCATCAAAAAATTTCAATTGAATGATTTTCCTGAATTGAAAGTGCCACATATGGGTTGGAATGAAGTTCAACTGCCAAATGCGCATCCTCTTTGTGAAAACCTTCCAGAGCCTTCTCGTTTTTACTTTGTACATTCTTACCATGCTGTTTGCGAAAATCAAGCAAATGTATTGATGAAAACGCGCTTTGGGTATGACTTCGATTCTGCTATTCATCAAGATAATATCATGGGAGTTCAATTTCATCCAGAAAAAAGTCATAAATTTGGGATGCAACTTTTTAAAAACTTCATTGAAAAATGCTAAGAACACGAGTTATTCCATGTCTTTTATTGAAAGGTAATGGTTTAGTGAAAACAATCAAATTTAAAAATCCAACCTATATTGGAGATCCGATTAACGCTATCAAAATTTTCAATGACAAAGAAGTGGATGAATTGGTTTTCCTTGATATCACTGCTTCTAAAGAGAAAAAAGGACCTAACTTTAAGTTAATTTCTGAAATTACAACTGAATGCTTTATGCCTCTGGGATATGGAGGTGGTATTACTACTATCGAACAAATTGAGAAACTATTCAATTTAGGAGTCGAAAAAGTGATTTTAAATTCAATTACACATACACAACCTGAACTCATCAAAAAAGCAACAGACATTTTTGGTTCTCAAAGTATTGTTGCCTCAATCGATGTAAAAAAACATTGGTTAACTAAAAAACAAGCGGTGTATTCACTTAGCGGTGCACAAAGTACTGGATATTCTCCAATCGATTATGCTAAAAAAATGGAAGATGCAGGAGTTGGTGAAATCATTATCAATTCAATTGATCAAGACGGAACAATGTCCGGTTATGATTTAGCATTAATCGAGTCCGTTTCAAAATCTGTGAAAGTTCCTGTTGTTGCTTTGGGTGGTGCTGGTTCTATTGATGATTTATTA
Source organism: Flavobacteriales bacterium (assembly GCA_947453715.1). Classification (GTDB taxonomy): domain Bacteria; phylum Bacteroidota; class Bacteroidia; order Flavobacteriales_D; family Crocinitomicaceae; genus CAIUKX01. Next base: position 7,779 of record CANGHX010000134.1, read on the forward strand.
CTGGCTAAAAAAGCGGGTGCTTCTGCTGTTGCAGCTGGAAGTTTATTTGTTTTTCAGAAAGCGCATCGAGCTGTTTTGATTACATATCCTGGGGAGATAGACTTCGGCTTCGACTCCGCTCAGCCAAACGACTCCGCTCAGCCAGATGGTTGTTAGTTTGAACCATCCCGATGTAAAATGCGGGACAAGTTATAAGTCATATAAGTATTTTTGTTGATAGTTTAGAGTTGAAGGTTAAGAGCGAAAAATTAACTATTAACTTTTTGTATCCTTGCGGTCTTGGTTTTTCGGTTAAGCTCGTAATCGCAATCTTGATATTGGTGTATTTATTGAAGTTGTTTTGCTTTTTCTAAAATTTCTCCAAATCGATTAATATCTTCAATTAATGTCGGTAAATCATCGTTTAGCCATTTAAGAAATGTAATCATTTCTTCATAAGTCGTTTCAAGTTCACTTAAATTACCGAAAATTGGCTCATAATGATAAATTCGATTTCTTAAAGTTCTAATTTTATAGAGTGCATCTGCAATTGTATCTCGTTGTCGTAATTTTTTAGGTGTGTTTTGAAATATTACACGTAATGGCTTCCATAACAGAGAAGTATGATTTCGATTAAATAACCTATTCCAAAAACCGAAATTAAGTTCAGCAATTATCTGGTCAGCAGTTATTATTTTTCTTTGTTTTGATAATTTTTGTATTGCGTCAGAAACAAAAGGTGAAAAAGTAAGAGGAAGTTTATTTTTAAACCAAAATGGGTCATTAAAATATTCTGTTAGTTTGTAATGTATAGCATTTCTTAAACTAATCTCCAAAACAGATAGAATTGGATAGAAAGCTTCTGAAAGTTCAATGTTTACTTTATAAAGTTGTACAGCTTTTTCAAAATCATCACCTGTTTTTTTTAAGTAAGTATTGAATCTTGGTGTAGATAAAAAATATTTGTATTGTTGCTCTGTCATAATTTCAATACCAAA
>CANGHX010000135.1 GCA_947453715.1 Flavobacteriales bacterium
ATTTTTCTCTTTCTCAGTGATTTTAAAAACTCGAAGCGAATCCCATTCTTGTTCACTTTTGTAATTAGCATCTTCCGAAGTAACTAATGCAGTATTATTTAAGGAACGTTTCATTTTACTTTCAGGATTAAGTACAATATTTTTTATGTACATATTACCTTTTCCTTGAATGTAGCCGTTTTTTAAACCTCCAATTTGTAAGGACGGTAATTTTATTTCTGTAGAAAGTTTCGATGGGAACCATTTCTTATTTTCAATAAATGCATATTCCTGAATTACTTTCAATTTTGCACCTCCTATTGAATCTAAGGGTTCAACAATTACTTTTTCAACTGCAAAACCATTGGTATTGATATATAATTGTCCTTTTAAGCCGTCAAAATTTTTATCTTTTCTTGGCCTAAATGAAATGGTAAAAACCGTATCAACTCCAACATAAGTCGTATCTTCTAACAAAAAGAAATAGCGCTTCGTTCCACCAAACGCAATTGGGTTGACATATGATTTTCCAAAAATTTCAAACTGATTTTCATAAAAGCTAAACGATTGCATTTCATTTGCAAAAGAAGACAACAGTGGATCTGTAAATCCTGACACTTTGTATGCTGTAATTTCTTCTTTGTCTCTTGAAGGAGGAGTAAAGGTTCTAGTTGATGCACTCTCTAACAACATTAAATACTTAGAATTAAAATATTTTTTAATCAAAATAAGAGTTGTATCTTTAGTGGTATCTGATATTGAAGCCATTGCTTCTTCATTTAAATCAAAAACATATTTACTGTATGAATCATAAGTAAAAGCATCATTATGAGTTGGACTATTGATCTTCCTTCGTTCGATAACCTGATTCATTATACGGTGTGCTGGGTTTTCACCTGGAATAATTTTTACTTCCTCTATACTTGTTGCTAATGGATTTAGTATAATTTCATTTCCAATGACATTTTTGACAATCACTAATGTATCTTTAAATCCAAAAGTCGAAATCTTTAAGGAAGTTACTTTAGCTGTATCCATAGAAAACAAACCATCTATATCAGTGAGAATAGGTGAACCAATATTAGGTGTAATTTTAGAAAAGGGAATTGCTACAAATGTTTGATTTTCTTTTATTTGAAATTTGGTTTGGGAAAAAACGAATGAGGTTATTAGAATCGTTATAAGGGAGATAATGTATTTCATAAAATAGTTTATTTTAGGACAGTCATTCGGCCTATTTAGTTACAAATTAAGTGAAAAAAAAGGATTCTGTATCAATTATGTCATTCAACGAAGATTTTCCAAATAAATTTTATTAAATTCGCATCCTAATTTTTAAACAATAGATAATGTCATATTTATTTACATCAGAATCAGTTTCTGAAGGGCATCCAGATAAAGTAGCTGATCAAATTTCAGACGCATTAATTGACAATTTCATGGCATTTGATCCTACGTCTAAAGTTGCATGTGAAACATTAGTAACAACTGGTCAAGTAGTTTTGGCTGGTGAGGTGAAAACAAAAACATATTTAGATGTTCAAAGCATTGCTAGAGAAGTAATCAGAAAAATTGGATATACTAAATCTGAATATATGTTCGAAGCGAATTCTTGTGGAATTCTTTCAGCAATTCATGATCAATCAGACGATATCAACCAAGGTGTTGATAGAGTTGTAGCAAATGATGATTTCGAGGCAAAAGCAAATGCTCAAGGTGCTGGTGATCAAGGAATGATGTTTGGATACGCAACAAAAGAGACTGAAAACTATATGCCATTAGCGTTAGATTTAGCGCATAAAATATTACAAGAGTTATCTTACATCAGAAACAATGAGCCAAATTTAATTGGTTATTTACGTCCAGATGCTAAGTCTCAAGTTACAATTGAATATTCTGATGACAATGTTCCTCAAAGAATTGATTCAATCGTAGTTTCTACACAACATGATGACTTCGCTACAGAAGCGGAAATGTTAGCTAAAATTAAAAGTGATATCATTTCAATCGTAATTCCTCGTGTTAAAGCGAAATTGAAACCAGAATTACAAGTGTTATTTACAAATGAAATCCAATACCATATCAATCCAACTGGAAAATTCGTAATAGGTGGACCACACGGAGATACAGGTTTAACAGGAAGAAAAATCATCGTTGACACTTACGGTGGTAAAGGAGCTCACGGTGGTGGTGCATTCTCTGGAAAAGATCCATCAAAAGTTGACCGTTCTGCAGCTTATGCAACACGTCACATTGCTAAAAACTTAGTAGCTGCTGGATTAGCTGACGAAGTATTAGTTCAAGTTTCTTATGCTATTGGTGTTGCTAAACCATGTGGTTTATACATTAACACATACGGTACTGCAAAAGTTGATAAAACAGATGGTGAAATCGCTAGAATTGTTGAAGGAATTTTTGATTTACGTCCTTATGCAATCGAGCAACGTTTGAAATTAAGAAACCCAATTTATAGCGAAACTGCTGCTTACGGACACATGGGACGTAAAAACGAAGTAGTTACTAAAACATTCAAATCTCCAGATGGAACAATCGTTTCTAAAGAAGTTGAATTATTTACTTGGGAGAAATTAGATTTCGTAGATAAAGTAAAAGCTGGGTTCGGATTGTAAGATCTGAGTTTTTAAAATATGTAAGCCGAGAATAAATTTCTCGGCTTTTTTGTTTGATTACAACTTAATAATCATTTCCCAATAAATCCAACCTGACCCTTTGTAATTTGTTCAAAAATCCAATCGAAGTTGTAGAGCATATGGCTATCTACAAAGTTCTTGCGTTTCCAATCTTTCGGGAAAAATGCCCTCCCTCCTTTTGTTGGATCTAATTTCTCAATCCCTTTAACGGCACATTGAGGTGCAATTCCATCTTGTTCCCAAAGTGGATCAGCATCTTTTTCTCCTAAATTACTTCCGTATTGCCAAACTTGTTCAAATTGCGACCAATCTGCTCCATCTTGACAAGCATTTTCCGGGGCTAAAATATATATCCTTCCAAATACTACTTTCCCTTTTAACGACTCAATCATTCCTAGTGTATAAGCATAACCCATGCTGTGACAAACAATATCAATCGTATCAATCGTATTCTGACATGCTGGTGAATTACATAAGGCTGTGAGCAATGCTTCTCCACCAATTTTACCATGTTCCTTTCGGCGCTCAAAACCAGGTAAATTTTTTTCAGTATTTAATCGCTTGTAATTATCTCGTGCTTTTTTCTTTCTAAAAACATAGGTCGACAATGCAAAACTCTTGATGAAATTCAACATTGATCGATGATTGGAAGTTTTGATACTCATACTGCCATCTAAATAATAAGCCTTAGAAGGTTTTAATGTTTCAATGAAGCGATCATCTATTTTAAACCAATAACGGTAACGATCTTTTGAAATCACTAAATGGTCAGTTTCATCTTTTTCTCTTGTTGGACCACGATAACCATTGATGAAAACCATCACTCGATCGGCTTGCATCATTTTATTTTCTTTGAAAAACGTCGTGACATCTTCACCTTGATAGCTGAAAATTTGCTGCTCTTTGATCTCATCGTTATTCTTTAAATAAGAAAAAACAACATATTGACCATTTGCCATACTCTTTACATTCAATTTCTCGAGAATCACTGAATCACTCGACTTGATGTATTTTAAACGATTGTTTTTATCAATTGAAAAGTAAGTTACTTTCTTTCCAACTCTGCTTTTCCAAGTTGTATTCGTTCGAATAAAAAAGACACTTTCAGATTTTTCGGCAATAACTCGTCTTAAACCAACTGTATACTTTTCTTTATGAATTGAATCTTTGAATTCAAAATGAGAACGTTCTTTTTCTCCTGTTACATCATGAGCAAACGCATTAATAATTCGTTGAAGTTGCTCTGAATTCACTTCGGATTTTGTTTTCCAGCGATCATGAAATAAAATCTGGTAATTTTTCAAGTAAGGCTTGTCTACTTTTGAATTGATTATATATCCCAAGCTGTCTTCTTCCCAAAAATAATAAGATACTAAGCCTCCTGTTTCAAGAAAAGTATGTTTGATAAACGAAGTATCTTTTGGGATTTCTTGAGAAAAACCAACCAATTGAAAAAACAAAAATAGTACTGCTAATCTTTTCATTTTTAGTTCTTTTTTCTAAGCCAACGTGGTAAAATTACTGCTCCAATTATAAGATATGGAAAGTACGAAATCAAACGCCAAAGTAAAGCCAAAGCAGCAATTAATAAGGTTGAACGACTGAAAGAAATCATCAATTCACCAAAAGCATATTCTGCTACTCCACTTCCTCCAGGTGTTGGACTAATCATCATCAATAACCACAGTACAATTTGCTTTCCCAATAACAGTATATTTTGCAAAAAGTCTAATTCAATAAACGCATTTAAAATACAACTAATGACTAAATATCTAGAAATCCAACTAAGAAACGTAGCTCCTAAGGCAGAAATCCAAAATCCAATTTTCTCTTTTTTAAAAGCTGCCGAAGCCATTTCCAATTCGATACCCGTTTTGTCTGCGAATGATTTCCATTTGTTTAAAACTGGAAGTGAAAAGACAATTTGTAAAAGTCGAACACATACTTTTGGAAAGATAAACAAACTGAAAATAATGAAAAGACACAACAACAATTTTATTCCAAAACCAGTCCAAAAAACAAATTCGACACTTTTAGAAGCCGCAAAATGAGTTGGGGAAAGTTGGTCTTGACAGATGAAAATAAATACAAAAGGTATCAGTAATAAATAAAATAAATTATCCATGACTGCCGTTACCATCACTATTGCTGTTGAACGTCCTAAATCAATTTTTTCCTTTTTGAGAATAAACATCGCTACAGTAGTTCCACCAACAACTCCAGGTGATAAAGCAGAAGCAAATTCCCAAATCATAATCACATTAAAACATTGTTTCCATGATAATTGCTTTTTAGTCAAAATTCGAATTCTTAAAATATAGAAGAAATCACGACCAACCATAAAAATGAGGGCACAGATTAACCAAAAGAAGGAGGCGTATGTCCAATGAATCATTCCCAACGTGTCGGAAAGCGTTTCAATTTTGTAATTTCCTTTTTCGGTAAGTTGAAATTCAGAAGGATTTGAAGAATCTACAATCTGATTATGATTTGTATCGACCCAATTGTAATTTCCTTTTAAAGGAGCTGTTTCAATAAAATTTTGTTGCTGTAAACTTCTATAAATCATCCAAGAAGCAATGGAAACACCAAGGAAAATGGCAATCCATATTTTCCACTGACTAAATGCTTTTTGGAATTGAAGTTCCTCATTCATTTGCTTTTTTCGGAATTAATTTCAAATCAATCTCCCAATTAGCTCGCACTTTTGTTGCATCTAAAAATAGATGTATTTCTTCAGGTTGTATTTTCAAATTGAAATCACCTGTATCCCATTTTCCATTTTTATTTTGATCTATAATGACTCTAAATTTGTAATCTGCAGGTTCCAAACGTTCGATTAATTTTTTTCCACCTGAAGAAAAATGTAACGTTTTAACTACTGTTTCACCATTCAATACTTCAACAACAATTGGTTGTGTATACAATGAAGCATCTAAATTAATCGCCCCAAATTCCTTTTCTTCTTTGATTGTGAAATCCAGTTTGATAGTATCTTTTAGTTGTGAATCTTTCAATTCAATACCGTTTGGATCAACTTTTAAAAGAACATCTTTCAACCCTTTTTTTGAGAAAATGATTGAAAGGTAATTTTGATTTTCTTCAATTTTATCAATCTTAACTTCAGTAGAATCTTTTTTGTTTTTTAAATGAAACTGTGAAGCATTCGTTTTTAAGATTTGATCCGTAAAGTTTAATCTCAAGGTATCTTTCTCGTATAAACTTAAGTTCTCTAGATTATTAGCGATTTTCGTTTTTCCAAGTTTTTCTTTTTCTAAAATTCGAAGTGAAATCGTATCATTTATTAGTTCATTTTGAACAATTACTTCAAGGGTTTTAATACTTGTATCTTTTACTGAATGTAGAAATGTGAACTTGTGATCATTCAGAAATTTGAATTCAGAACTATTTAATTTTTTTCGATTCAAATAAATGTTTGCATTATCAATAGAACGATTTGCTTCTAATTCGAATAATCCCGGTGCTTGGTATTTTAAACTTGTAATGTTGGGAGATAATTCTGGAGAAAATAAACGCAATCGAGATGAATCAACACTTGAGGAATCGATTGATATTTTATTAGATCGTAAAGCAATACGTTCCGTTTTTTGATATAGCAAATCTTTGTTTTTATCTTCAAAAGCAATCAACGAATAGTCACCTTTTTTAATGTATTTTATACTTGCCCATCCCGTTTTATCAGTTTGTGAAAAATACGTTGGTAAAACAGAGTCTATCTTATTTTCATATAAAGCAACTAAACATCCTGATATTGGTGCATTTGAAAAAGCATCTACAACATTTACCTTGTAAGAAAGTGAATCAATAAAAGCACCTGTAGAAAAAACATATTGCATCAATGAATCTTTACCTTCCCTAATGTCTTTAACAGCTCTATTTAAATAAATGGTATAAGTCGTGTTTTCCTCTAAAGTATCTTTCCAGTTTAAAATCAAGTTTTTCTTATGTAAAGTCGCCTCAATTTTTGCATGTGGTGGAACAATTAAAATATTGTCTGTCGGATTGTTTAATTTAATGTATTCATCAAAAGGAATGGTCACCGTTTTTGACATAAAATAAGTTGAACCATTTAACGGTTCGACTTTACTTTCAATCGGTTTTGGAGCAATTTCATCTTTTTCACCACCTGACAACGTCCCAATTTGGGCACACGAAGCGAGAATTAAGAGTATTCCAAAAACTAAAAACGATCTGAAAGCCATGCGCATAAAGCTGTTAAATTCAATTCATCAATCTCATCAAAATCATTCAGTGAATCACTGTCTACATCCAAAACAGCAAGTACTTCGTTATTTCGCAACAAAGGTACGACTATTTCACTTTTCGACAAGGAACTACAAGCAATATGACCTGGAAATGCATCTACATCTGGAACGAGAGCAGTCTTCTTTGTTTCAAAAACATGACCACAAACACCCTTTCCTTTTTTAATTCGAGTACAAGCGATTGGACCTTGAAATGGACCTAGTACCAATTCATCATTCTTTACGATATAAAACCCAACCCAAAAGAAATCAAATGTTTGTTTCAAAGCGGCAGTAACGTTTGCTAGATTTGCAATTAAATCTGATTCACCTTCAACTAACGCTTTTATCTGAGGAATGATTTCCTTGTATTTTTCCTCTTTCGTAATTGAAGTAATTTGTAAATCTTCTGCCATCCTTAAATATTTTAGAACAAAATTGCTTTTTTTTATTGAATAGTCAAAGAAAACGCAACTATATAGTTTGTTATTAAAAGATTAAATTAAACTCATTTTTTATTAAACACTTGATAATTAAAAAAGAAATCGTATATTTGCACCATCGTTATTTAGAAATGAACAAATGAGGGGACTGAGGTCCCCTCTTTTTATAAGGCATGATTAGTAAAAAATTAGTAGAGGAATTGGTAAACGAACGCATTGCAGAGTTAGACAATGGGTTGTTTATTGTAGATATTTCTATTTCAAAATCAAATTCAATTTCTGTAGAGATCGACAAGCATGTAGGAGGTGTTTCTGTAAAAGATTGCATTTCTGTTTCACGTAATGTTGAACACAATTTAGACAGAGAAGAGCAAGATTTTGAATTACATGTTTCATCTGCAGGAATCGATAGACCTTTACGCGTTTTGCCTCAATACATTAAAAACATCGAAAGAGAAGTTGAAATCATTTTAAATGATGGAGCTAAATTGGAAGGTGTTTTAAAAGCTGCTACAGCAACTGAATTGACTGTTGAACAAACACGAACAGAAGTTCCTGAAGGCAAAAAGAAAAAAGAAATCATTGTGGAACAACTTGTTCTACCTTTGAATAAAATAAAAGAAACAAAAATTGTTATTTCATTTAAATAGGTACTTATGAATAGCCTTGAATTAGTTGAATCTTTTTCGGAATTTAAAGAATTAAAAAGCATTGATAGAACAACAATGCAGCATGTCTTGGAAGATGTATTCCGTGCAATGTTGAAGAAAAAATTCAATACAGACGAGCACATTGATGTGATTGTAAATATTGATAAAGGAGATGTTCAAATCTTTGTAAATAAAGAAATCGTAGCTGACGGAGAAGTAGAAGATCAAAATACGGAGATCGCTTATTCTGATGCAGTGAAAATTGAGCCAGATTTTGAAATCGGTGAAGAGGTAACAGAAGAGTTTACATTTGGTGACTTTGGTCGTCGTAACATTCTTTCTTTACGTCAAAACTTGATTTCTAGAATCATGGAGTTAGAGAAAGATAATCTTTACAAAGTATACAAAGAAAGAATCGGTGAAATCGTTACTGGAGAAGTATACCAAGTATGGAAAAAAGAAATCATGGTATTGGATGATGAAGGAAACGAATTATTGTTACCGAAATCAGAACAAATTCCATCTGATTATTTCAAAAAAGGTGAAGCTGTTCGTGCAGTAGTTGCGAAAGTGGATATGCGTAACAGTAGCCCTGTTATTATTTTATCTAGAACAGCACCTGAATTCTTAGAAAGATTATTTGAATTAGAAGTTCCTGAAGTATTCGACGGATTGATTACAATTAAACGTATCGTTCGTGAACCAGGAGAAAGAGCGAAA
>CANGHX010000136.1 GCA_947453715.1 Flavobacteriales bacterium
AAATTAAACTTTGATCCTAAAAACTGGGAAATTCTTCAAAATTGGGATACAAAAAGAGGTTTATATAAAGCTCCAGTTTTCAAATTCAAAGTTAGAGATAAAGAACTTTCTTTAAATACTCACACTGAATCATTATCTCATTCTCAAATTCCTAAAGTTGTTACTCCAAGCTATAGAAGTTGGGGTGATATTTTACGTTGGGTTTTACAAGAAAATGTGCCAGGTGAATTCCCTTATACTTCTGGACTTTTCCCATTCAAACGTGAAGGAGAAGATCCAACGCGTATGTTTGCTGGAGAAGGTGGTCCAGAAAGAACGAACAAACGTTTCCATTATGTAAGTTTGGGAATGCCAGCTAAACGTTTATCAACGGCATTTGATTCGGTTACTTTATATGGTAACGATCCAGATTTACGTCCTGATATATATGGTAAAATTGGAAATTCAGGTGTATCTATCTGTTGTTTAGATGATGCGAAAAAGTTATACTCTGGTTTTGATTTAACACATGCTATGACTTCAGTTTCGATGACAATTAATGGTCCAGCACCAATGTTGTTAGGTTTCTTTATGAATGCTGCAATCGATCAAAATTGTGAGAAATACATCAAAGCAAATGGATTAGAAGCTGAAATCGAAGCGAAAATCGTTGATATTTATAAGAAAAAAGGAGTTGAACGTCCTCGTTACCAAGGAGATTTACCTGAGGGAAACGAAGGGTTAGGTTTATTCTTACTAGGTGTTACAGGTGATCAAGTTCTTCCTGCTGATGTATATGCTAAAATTAAAGCAGAAACATTAACGCAAGTTAGAGGAACAGTTCAAGCAGATATTTTAAAAGAAGATCAAGCTCAGAATACGTGTATTTTCTCAACAGAATTTGCATTAAGATTAATGGGAGATGTTCAACAATATTTCATTAATAACGGAGTAAGAAACTTCTATTCTGTTTCAATTTCAGGTTACCACATTGCTGAAGCCGGTGCAAATCCAATTACTCAGTTGGCGTTTACTTTAGCAAATGGATTTACGTATGTAGAATATTATTTGAGTAGAGGAATGGACATCAATGATTTTGGTCCAAACTTATCGTTCTTCTTCTCGAATGGAATTGATCCTGAATATGCTGTTATTGGTCGTGTGGCTCGTAAATTATGGGCAAAAGCGTTAGCTAAAAAATACAAAGCGAATCCAAGAGCTCAAATGTTGAAATACCATATTCAAACATCTGGACGTTCATTACATGCTCAAGAAATTGATTTCAATGATATTCGTACAACTTTACAAGCGTTATATGCAATTTATGACAACTGTAATTCATTACATACGAATGCATATGATGAAGCGATTACTACTCCAACTGAAGAATCAGTGAGAAGAGCAATGGCAATTCAGTTGATTATCAATAGAGAATTAGGATTAGCGAAAAATGAAAATCCATTACAAGGAAGTTTTATTATTGATGAATTAACAGATCTTGTTGAAGAAGCAGTGTTGACTGAATTTGATCGTATTACAGAAAGAGGTGGTGTTTTAGGAGCTATGGAAACAATGTACCAACGTTCAAAAATACAAGAAGAATCATTGTATTATGAAACATTGAAACATACAGGTGAATTTCCAATTATCGGTGTAAATACATTCTTAAGTTCTAAGGGTTCGCCAACAGTTCTTCCAAAAGAAGTAATTCGTGCAACTGAAGAAGAGAAAGAATATCAAATCAAAATGTTAGAAGCACTTCATAAAGGAAATGAAGATAAAATCGCTCCAAATATTCAAAGAATTCAAATCGCTGCTATTCAAAATAAAAATATATTTGAAGAATTAATGGAAGTAAGTAAAACTTCTTCATTAGGTCAAATAACGAATGCTTTATTTGAAGTAGGAGGTCAGTACAGAAGAAATATGTAGTTCATATAAAAAACAAAGACTAAAAGCTCGAGATTTCTCGAGCTTTTTTTATTTAAATATTTCTTTAATTCGACTTTTATTTATCTTTGCTAAAAATTATTATTCAATATCAATGCACAAGCTACTTTTATCAATCGTTTTAATTGCCTTTTTGCCAATTCTATCGTTTTCTCAAAAAACGAAAAAAAATAAAATTCCTAAAGAAATTGTTAAATCAATTACCTTGTTAACGACATATTTAACGAAGAGTTGTTCATCTGAAAAGGAGAAAGTTGATACAATTTATTCATGGATAACGCATAATATTGCGTACAATTATAAAGTATTAGAATCAACGAAGCCACTTCAATTTCAATCACCTAAAGATGTATTAAAATCTAAAAAAGCGGTTTGTAGTGGTTATGTTTATTTGATGTTAGCAATGTTGAAAGAAGCAAACATCCAATCTGAATATATTGAAGGATATACACGACCAAATGAAATGGATACAAACTATACCGTTTTGGATGCAAATCATGCATGGATCGCAATAAATATTGATGGAAAATGGGAATTAGCTGATCCAACTTGGGATGCAGGTTATTGTGGTAGAATTCCTAAAAAAGAAATGGTTTTGCCAAAAAGATTTTCAAAAGAGAAAAATTTCAAATGGTCATTTAGAAATAAGATACGTAAAAAGAGAATTTTAAGAAAAGTTGAAAATTTTGAAAAAAAGAAAGAAAAAAGAGATCCTTACACCAATAAATTCGGGTTTGTTTTTAACCCATCAAAAGATTGGTATTTAATTGATAAAGATTCGTTTTTACTTTCACATTTGCCGACTTTACCTCAGTGGCAATTAAAAAGCAGAACCATAACAGTAAATCAGTTTTGTGATAAATCTGAAAAATTACCTGAAAATTTTGCAAACCCAAAGGGAGATAAAATTGAATTTGAAATTTTAAATGATGAATACATTGCTAAAAACTTGTTAGATAAATGGTTGTATACAGCAGAAAAAGGACATGCATACAATGAATTCAACTTTGGTGTAAAAGCAATACATTATCATAATTTTATTGGAGCTTTAACGGATGATGATTTTAAAAAGTCAATGTCACACTTACCGTTGGAACATTCATTGCCAATATACGAAACATTGATGAACATGTCTGATACGGTATTGATTTATGGTAAATTAGCAATTGATACAGAAAAAAGTTCTTACAAAGAGAATAAAAAAGATTTTGCCGAGAAATTCAAAGTCAACGAATTAGCAGATAAAAATCATATCAAAGAACTTCAGAAATTAGACAAGAACATTATTAAAATAGAAGGTTTAATTTCTAAGTCAGAAGAACGTAATGATAAAGAAATCAAAGCAGTTGAAAAGAAAATTGAAGAAATAGCAACAAAATATCCAACAATTGAAAATGAAATCAAATTGAACGAAGCGGATAAGTTGGTTTTAAAATCGTTATTCAAGAGTATCGATAGTTTAAATAATAAGGTGACAAATTTTTACACGAATTATTATGCGCTAGTTGATACAACCGTTTTGGAGCGATTATTTGAAGAAGCATCCTATTCTGAATACTACTTAAGAACAAATGAGCAATATTTGAGTTTTAATACGATGGAATACAATAAAACAATTATTGAATTCGATTCATTAGCACAAGCTTCGATTTCACAATTAAATAAAATTGTAATGGATTCATTAATTAAAGAAATTCCATCAAAAGATCCTTATACGGATATCAAAGCGATTGATCAATTAATTAAAAAATACAAACCAATTTTGAAAACGATGGAAGCAGAAAAGAAAATTACCAATGCTTCCAATATTGAATTTTATATGAATGCTGTCTATTTTCAATTATTGAAAAAGAACTATGAATACAATGCTTTTAGTAATCAATATTTTAGATTTCTATCAACCAATATTAAGAATTATGACATTGAAAATGGGAAAATTTACGATGCAATTGATGCTGTTGAAAAAGCTAAATCTAAATTCAAAAAGCAATTGAGCGAAGAGTTGGATAAAGGCAATAAACGAATGATTAATTTGTACACAATGACAATGAAAAACGCAAAAGTTTGGAAAGCGATTTTTAAAGCAAAATTGAAATAATAATCAAAAATGATGAAATCTATTCCAACTATATTTTTTTTCCATTTTTTTCTAATAATTTGTTTTGGGCAGAATAAAACTGCTAAAGATTTTGGTTTCAAGCATCTTGTTTTTAATTACAAAGGAGATAATGTAGATTTCTTGGTGAAATCTAAGAAGGGAGAGGATTCGATTAAAAAACCTTTATTTTTCTTTTGTCAAGGTAGTTTACCACAACCATTAATTAAAATTGATGATGATCTAGTTTATAGTATATTTCCATTTAATCCAGATAGTATATCTGAAAAGTATCATATCGTGATAGTTGGAAAACCTTTTATTCCATTGATTTGCGATATAAAACAACTTGGTCCAAATTTTATGTTTTTAGATAGTACAGGCAAAATCCCTATTCAATATTCCAAACGAAACTTATTAGATTATTACGTTGACAGAAATCTTAAAATTATAAATTTGCTTCAAAATCAAAGTTGGGTTTCGAATAAGAAATTAGTTGTTGTAGGTCATTCAGAAGGAAGTACAGTGGCTTGCAAAATGGCTAGTTTATCAAAGAAAATATCTCATTTAATTTATTCAGGAGGAAATCCTATGGGGAGAATTATGTCTATGATCCAAGTGCGAAGATTTCTTGAAAGTGATTCGGATAGTACAAGATATGGTGATGATGAAATAATTTATTGGAAAAAGATAGTTGAGAATAAAGATGATATGGATGATTCTCAAGGAGATACTTATAAGGCTGGCTATGTTTTTTCTGAGCCTCCAATTTATTTATTAGAAAAAATTAAAATTCCAGTTCTAGTGACCTACGGATCAAAAGATTATTCAGCTCCATTTAATGATTTTATGCAAGTAGATTTTATTCGTAAAGAAAAATCTAATTTTGAATTTAAAGTTTATGTTGGGACTGAGCATAATTTTTTTCCATTAAATTCAGATGATACCCCAAATTATTCAATTTTTAACTGGGATAAAGTAGCGAATGATTGGTTAAATTGGCTAAAGAATTTTGATTAAGTTTCAACGAATCCAAAATCCAAAATTCAACATCCATAATTCATCATCTAACCCCATCCTCATTCATAATTTTTATGAAGTGAAACCCTTTTGGACTAAATCCTTGATTGTAGTAAAATCGATGCGCTTTAAAGTTGGTCGAATAAGCATCCAAAACTTGAATGTTACAATTCAATTCAATCGCTTTTTTCTCAAGGTATTCTGACATGATTTTGCCAACACCTTTTGATCGATATTCAGCAGAAACTATGACATTATCCAATTCCAAATATTTTCCACACCATAATTTTGTACCAACCCAAAAACCGCTGACACCAACACATCGTTCTTCATCATAAACAGCAATTTGCTTATAATTATGAGGAAGCATAGAAGTTAACATTTCAGTATATTGCTCCTCGTTTAATGAAGGATATAATTCTTTCATCACTTCAATTTCCTGAAGCATTTCGTTGATTGTATGTAGTTCTTTTATTGTCATTTTATTTTATTTTGGAGAGTAATAATATTGTCTATTAATGAGTTCTTCAGGTTTTTCATTTGATAAGTAAATGAAAATTAAGAATAACCATTCTAGAGGTTTCATCGAAAAATATGTAAAATTTGACCAAAAAATTGTGTTAATTTTTTTAGAAAGTGGATAACCGTATTTATCATATATACGTCTAATTGTATTGTGAATTTTAGGATATTTTACTTGTATTAACTCTTCAAAAGCATTTGCAATCATTAATTGACGATTTATTATAATTGTATTTCCATGTCTGGTACCAAGTCTAATTGGTTTTACAATTTTGGGATTTCCACAAGCAGCTACAGTACATAAATAATGACCTTTATGATCTAAATATGGTTGATGAGATTTTTGTGAATAATACCATGTTGTTGTTTCAGTAAATACTTTAACAAGTGAGTCAACATTTTGCCCTAAAACAATTAAAATTACAGTTAATAAAATGTAAAATGGCAATAAAATTATAATTGTCCATATTGAAAATGAGCCATATTTTATTAATTGAGAATTTAAAAAATTTAAAAAAATATTCTTAAAATATCTTTCTTGTGATTTTTCTGATTCATTGAATATAGTTTTTATTATTATGAAAATAGATATAATGATATGATTTACAGGGGCTATTATCATTAAATATCCAGATTCTGAATCGATATAATAATTAGAGTCATGTCTATCTGATAATTGAAATATAATTTGAATGCATAATATTATTCCAATAATTATTGATGTTACATAAATAATTAAAAGAAGCGGTGGTATAATTTTTTTTTTCCAAATTACATAAATTCCTCTGAAACTTAATAATAGAAAAACTAACAGTGATAAACCATGTTTATTTGAAAAAGGAGAATAGTCTGTATCAACAGGATCGATTGATTGGTAATAAGGTTTATTATAATGAAAAAGTAATATAATGAATAAAGTCCAAGAAATAATCGTAGTGTTTCTTAAGTAAATAGAAATTATTCTTTTATTAAATTCTTCTTTTGATTTAACGACTAAAACCCAAATTAATGTTATTAAATATGTTAAACCTATTAGACAATAAATAAATCCTTTTGTAAATGTCATTGTTATAAATTTATTTTATTTCATTTTTTCAATTTCCTTGAGTATTTCGTTGATAATATATTAGTTCTTTTAATGTCATTTTTGAATTAAAAAAGTTGCTTATTTTCTTCTTTAAGGCTTTTCCGAACTTTTAAAATAATATAAATTACAAAGAGCAAAAATACAATTGAGATATAAACACCTAAATTATTTGAAATATGATTTGTACTCACATACGTTTTAGCTAAGCTACCTTTAGAAGGATTTAATAAAAGAAAATTAAAATTTGTCATTTATTTAGTGTTAAAATCTAAAATCCATAATTTAGACTGAGCGGAGTCGAAGTCCAAAATCTACAATCATTTCAGCTCTTCCTCAAATAATTCATAAATTCTTCTAAACTCATCAGCCCAAGAATAACTTTCTTTGAAACTATGTGCCTCAATAGGGAAAACAGCCAATTCCCAATTCGTTTTTCCTAATTCGATGAAACGTTGACTTAATCGAACGATATCTTGAAATTGAACGTTATCATCCACCATTCCGTGAAGCATTAAAAGTCGTCCTTGAAGATTATTCGCATAATAAATCGGCGAACTATTTTGGAATGCGATGGGATCCGTTTCGGGGGTATTCAAAATGTTGTTGGTGTACTCATGATTGTAATGTGCCCAATCGGTTACTGATCTTAAAGCTGCTCCACATTTGAATTTTCCGGGTGTTTTTAACATCCCCATTAAAGTAATAAATCCACCGTATGAACCACCGTAAATTCCAATTTTATTTGAATCAATTCCATATTGGTTGATCAATAAAGATCGAGCATCAATGTAATCTTCTAAATCTCTACCGCCCATATTCTCGTAGATGGCAGTTCTGTAATCACGACCATATCCTTCGCTTGCTCTGTAATCAACATCTATAACCGTGTAACCATTATCCACTAACAAATTGTGAAACATGTATTCTCGACAATAATAACTCCAATAATTATGAGCATTTTGCAAATATCCGGCACCATGAACAAATAGTACGGCTGCTTTGTTTTTATTTTCAACTGTAGGTTTAAATACTCTCGCATAAACATTCTTTCCATCCGAACCTTTGAATGTTATGACTTCTGGAGTTCTCCATAAATAATTTTTAAATTCTTTAGAAATGGATTGAGTAATTTGTTGTAATTCAGCAGCTGATTCATTTTTACAATAGTAAATTTCCCAAGGTTTGTTTTTGAAAGAATATCTAACAGCTAATGTTTTTTCATCAGGAGAAACTGAAACTTCGTGAAAACCATCCTTCGATAAAATAGGAATTAGCTTTTGATCTTTAAGCGATAAATGATAAAAATCACGATTTCCTGGATGTGTTTTATTTGCCGAAATGAAAAATTTTGAAGCATCTTTAGATAATTCAGCAGAATAAACTTCCCATTTACCTTCAGTTAATGCTGTTTTCTTTTTTGTCTGAACGTTTAAAGTGTATAAGTGGGAATAGCCCGTTTCTTCAGATTGAAAAAATATAGTTTCGTTGTTCAACCAGCCCAAAGTGCCAAAGTCATAATCCCAAGAAGAAATTCCCGGTCCACCAATCCAAGCTTCATCGTGTTGTTTTTCGATTTCAGTAATTTTTCCTGTTTCACAGTTTAACAATACAATCCAACGATCTTTATTGTCTTGAGATCTTACATCAATAACAGCAGTTGATCCATTTATTGAAAAAACAGCTTCATTGATGACGATTGCTCTGTCTTTCTCAAAAGGGCTTGAATCATTTAAATACAAAGGTTTTTTACGAATATCAGATAAAATAGAAAAATCAACATATTGAATAGTATCTTTTGATCGATTATAAATTCCAAGTTTGAAATAATTTTCATTTTCATTCACTTTAGGTCGAGCAGAAGTAATTTTACTGAAACCATCATTCGTAACATGATTTTCAACATGTGTTTCAGTTCCATCATCATATTGTCCTAACCTAAATAATATGAATTTAGCATCATTTGAAAGCTGAATATTTTCAATCGCTTCTTTA
>CANGHX010000137.1 GCA_947453715.1 Flavobacteriales bacterium
CGAAGAGAAAAATGGAACATTCTTAGGTAAACAACGCATCTATCATTTGTTTCAAAAAGAGACATTATTAACCAATGTCAACATTGAATTAACCGCATGGAAACGATTTTCGAAGTTGAATGAATTGTTGGCGGAATTAGAGAAGCGAAAATCAGTAAATTAATTAATATTGATTCAGTTTAGCTATTTGATGTAACCTTTAAAAATGTAAATTTGTACATATTCAAAAAATAGAAGTATGTACATACAGAAATATACAAAAGTAGAAAGTACGCAACATCTCGTTATCGTTGGTACAAAAAAATCATTAACTGGAAATTCTGATATCAAAGAGTTGCCAGTAATTTTAGGAGATTTCCTTAAAGTTTTCTTGAAAAGTGATAAAAAAACAGACTATTTAAAAAGTGCTGATAGCATTGCTTACTTTATCAATGGAGATCAAGATGCTGAGAAATTAAGAGTTGCAGGTTCAGCAGTTCAAAAATTAATTGGAAAAGAAGCTGTAAAAGTTCAAGTAATTGGAGAGGAAAGTGCAGTATTAAATGTTGCTGAAGGAATTGCTTATTCAAATTATCAATTCATCAAATATTTAAAAGATTCTGAAAAACAAGCGAATAAATTAACGGCCATTCTTGTTGGAGTTGCTGTTAGCGCTAAACGAATTGAAGAATTAAACAATACAATCAAAGCTGTTTTTTGGGCGAGAGATATGGTAAATGAACCAGTTTCGCATTTAAACGCAGTTCAATTAAGCGAACAAATTGAGGCTTTAGCAAAAGAAGCGCCAATAACTGTTCAAATTCTAGAGAAATCAAAAATTGAAGCGTTGAAAATGGGTGGTTTATTAGCGGTAAATAAAGGTTCAATCGATCCACCTACATTTACAATTGTTGAATACAAACCAAAGAAACCAACAAATAAAAAACCAATCGTATTAGTTGGAAAAGGTGTTGTTTATGATACTGGAGGTTTAAGTTTGAAACCAACTCCCGGTTCAATGGATTGTATGAAAAGCGATATGGCTGGTGCAGCATGTGTAGTTGGAGCAGTTTATGCAGCAGCGTTAAACAATGTGAAAACACATATTATTGCCTTAGTTCCTGCTACTGATAACCGTCCAGGATTGAATGCATATGCACCAGGTGATATCGTTACCATGTATGATGGAACAACTGTTGAAGTATTGAATACAGATGCAGAAGGAAGAATGATTTTAGGCGATGCATTGGCTTATTCTAAAAAATTCGATCCAGAATTAGTAATTGATGCTGCAACTTTAACAGGAGCTGCTTTAAGAGCTATTGGTCATCATGCTTCAATTATAATGGGAAATGCAGATGATAAATATTTCAACCAATTGGAAAAAGCAGGAAATGAAGAATTCGAAAGAGTGGTTCGTTTTCCTTTCTGGGATGAATATTACGAAGAGATGAAATCTCCTATCGCTGATTTGAAAAATATAGGTGGAGCAAATGCAGGAATGATTACAGCTGGAAAATTCTTAGAACATTTTGTGAAAGCACCTTATATTCATATGGATATTGCTGGTCCAGCTTGGTTAGATGCACCAGTTGATTACAAAGGAAAAGGTGGAACAGGTTCAGGAGTTCGTTTATTGTTGAACTTTGTGAAAAACTACAAATAATGGATAAAGATAAAGAAAGAGAATTAGCGACAGCTAGTCCTGTCAGAGTTGGAATTTCCATCGGAGATATTAATGGTATTGGTCCTGAAGTTGTAATTAAAGCGCTAAATGATTCACAAATATTAGTGGATTGTACACCGGTGATTTATGCTTCAACGAAAACCATTTCTTACCATAAAAAAGCAATCAAACTTCCAGATTTTATGTATCAGGCATGTAAAGATGTTGAGGAGATACATAACAAAAAAGTGAACGTTATCAATGTTTGGAACGAAGAAATTCCATTCGAATTAGGTAAAGCTACAGAAGTAGGCGGAAAATTCGCATTAATGTCTTTAGAAGCAGCAACGAAAGATTTAGCTGCCGGAAAAATTGATGTTTTAGTAACAGCTCCGATTTCTAAGGAAGCAATGAAAAAAACAGGATTCAAATTTCCTGGACATACTGAATATTTAGCTGAAATGGCTGGTATGGATGAAGCATTAATGATGATGGTAAGTGATACACTTAGAGTAGCATTAGTGACAACGCATATTCCAATCAATGAAGTAAGCGGTTCTTTATCAGTTGAGAAAATTTACAATAAGATTTTATCAGTTGAAAAATCTTTGAAAAATGATTTTGGAATAACGCGACCAAAAATTGCTGTTTTAGGATTAAATCCACACGCAGGTGAAAACGGTAAAATGGGAACAGAAGATTTGGAACTTATTTTACCCGCAATCAATAAAGCAAAAGAAGAAAATAATGTAATTGCTGTTGGACCATTTCCAGCAGATGGATTTTTTGGATCTTCTTCTATGTTTCAATACGATGCTGTTTTAGCAATGTATCATGATCAAGGGTTAATCCCATTTAAAGCTATTTCATTTGATGAAGGCGTGAATTTTACAGCAGGTCTTCCGGTTGTTAGAACATCTCCAGATCATGGAACAGCGTTCGATATTGTTGGTCAAGGCATTGCTTCTGCACAATCGATGAGAAACGCTATCTATTTAGCAATGGATGTGTTTCGTCAACAAAAATTGAGAAAGGAAATAACAGCAAACCCTTTAAAAATACAAGCTCCAGAGAAAAAGAAAGCAGGTTCTTTGGATTGAATTTTGCTAAAAATTAAGTTACAAAACGGACTTCAAAACACATTTCAAATAAAAAATTGTTAAAAAGTTGATAGATATTAACAATTTTCAGTTAAAAATGTTAACTTTGCAGTCCGATTTTAGGAGATAAGTATGTCGAAACGCGAATATATAATACCATTTGTTGGTTTAAAGATTGGTTTTCATGTATTTGAATTTGAAATTTCGGACACGTTCTTTGATGACATAGAATATTCAATTATACAAAGTGGAAAGGTTCACGTGCGTTTAGAATTGGAAAAAAAGGAAACAATGCTAATAGGTGTTTTTCATGTTGAAGGACTTGTAACAACAAGTTGCGATAGATGTACAGATCCTATTGAAGAAGAAGTTGAAGGTGAATATCAAATTGTTTACAAATTTGGTGGAGACGCTACAGACGACGAAGCATTGATTGTTTTAGATTTCGAAGCGTATGAGCTTGATGTAAAAATGAATATTTATGAGTTAATCTCTGTTTCATTACCTGTAAGGGTAGTTCATGAGCAAGGAGAATGTAACCCAGAAATGTTGGAATTGTTAGAGAAGTATGTAATTAATGCAAACGACGATGACGATGAAGACGATTTTGATGATGAAGATTATGACGACGAAGACTTAGACGACGAGGATGATGAAGATGATTCCGAAGAAGGAGAAGATGACGACGACAATAATAACGATGATATAGATCCACGATGGTCTATATTGAAAAATTTGAATTAAAAAGCATAAATAAAGTAAGATGGCACATCCAAAACGCAGAATCTCGACTACAAGAAGAGATAAAAGAAGAACGCATTTTAAAGCAGTAGCTGATAATATTGCGACTTGCCCAACGACAGGACAACCACATTTGTTTCACCATGCTCATTGGCATGAAGGGAAACTTTATTACAAAGGTAGAGTCGTAGCAGAAAAAGAAGTTGCAGTTTAATTAACTGTTAATAGAAAATAATTTTCTTCTTGATGAAGATAGGAATTGATATTTTTGGTGGTGATTTTGCTCCAGATGCAAATGTGTCAGGAGCAATTCTTGCCCAAAAAGAGCTTCCTGAAGATACAACTATTGTATTAATAGGTGACCAAGATGTAATCTTGAGTTGCCTTTCTAAGTTTGGAGGGAATCCAACAGATTTTGAAATTGTTCATGCGCCGGATATTATTACGATGCATGATCATCCAACTCGTGCGATTCCTCAAAAACCAAATAGTTCAATTTCAGTAGGTTTTGATTTATTAGCTGAAAAGCAAATTCAAGCTTTTGCTAGTACCGGAAATACAGGCGCAATGCTTGTAGGATCTATCTACAAAATAAATACAATTCCTGGGATTATTCGCCCATGTATTACATCCACATTACCAACAATAAATGGATCTAATTCTATTTTATTGGATGTTGGATCTAATGCTGACTGCAAACCAGATGTTTTATACCAATTCGCAATTTTAGGTGCTTTGTATTCTAAAAATGTTTATGGTGTTGAAAATCCTAAAGTTGCGTTATTAAGTATCGGTGAAGAAGAATCAAAAGGAAATTTATTGACAATTGCTACTTACAAATTATTGGCTGAATCTGATGAAATTAATTTCGTTGGAAATATTGAAGGTCGTGATTTGTTTTTAGGTAAAGCTGATGTAATCGTTTGTGACGGTTTTACAGGCAATATTGTCCTTAAGGAAGCAGAAGGTATTTTTTACCTGATGAAGAAAAGAGGAATAAAAGATGAATATTTTGATCGTTTCAATTACGAAAATTATGGTGGAACGCCAATTCTTGGAGTAAAAGGAAACGTGATTATCGGTCATGGAATTTCTAATGATGTGGCTGTGAAGAATATGATATTACACGCTTTTGAAGTAGCTAAATCTGGTTTAGCGTCAAAAGTAAATGAAGCATTCAATTAAATTATGGGAAAAGTAACTGCAGCAATAACAGGAGTAAACGGATATGTTCCCGATTATGTTTTGTCTAATGAGGAGTTAGCAAAAATTGTTGATACAACAGACGAATGGATTACAACTAGAACAGGTATAAAAGAAAGAAGAATCCAAAAAGAAGGAGCTTCTTCTGATATGGCTGTTGAAGCGGTTAATGGTTTATTGGCTAAAATGAATTTAGATCCAATGGACATTGATTTAGTTATTGTTGGAACGGTTACACCAGATCACCCATTTCCAAGTACTTCAAATATTATTTGTGATAAAGTTGGAATGAAAAATGCTTGGGGTTTTGACCTTATAGCTGCTTGTTCTGGTTTTATTTATGCTTTATCTACTGGTGCTCAATTTATTGAAACAGGTAAATACAAAAAAGTATTGGTTATTGGAGTAGATAAAATGTCTTCAATAATTGATTATGAAGATAGAACAACTTGTATCATCTTTGGTGATGGTTGTGGAGTTGTATTGTTAGAGCCAAATGAAGAAGGTTTAGGAGTTCAAGATTTTATTTTAAGAGCTGATGGTTCAGGAAGAGAATTTTTAATTCAACCTGCTGGTGGTTCAGCAAATCCTCCAACAATTGAAACAGTTGAAAATAAATTACATTATGTGAAGCAAGAAGGAAAATCAGTTTTCAAATTTGCTGTTACAAATATGGCTGAAGTTTCAGCTGAAATAATGGAAAAAAATAATTTAACAAGTGATGACGTTGATTGGTTAGTTCCACATCAAGCAAACTTGAGAATTATAGATGCTACTGCAAACAGAATGGGATTACCAGCTGAAAAAGTAATGATCAATATTGAAAAATATGGTAATACTACTGCAGGAACATTACCATTGTGTTTATGGGATTATGAGAAACAATTGAAAAAAGGGGATACATTGATTCTTTCTGCTTTTGGTGGAGGATTTACATGGGGAGCTGTTTATTTGAAATGGGCTTATAACGCATAATATTAATTACGTACAAACTAAAAATCGAAAATATGAATTTAACTGAAATACAAGATTTAATCAAATTTGTAGCAAAATCAGGAGTAAACGAAGTAGAAATCGAACAAAAAGATTTTAAAATCATTATTAAAGCTGAACAAAAAGGAAAAGATCAACCTGTATACATTCAGGCTACTGCTCCAGTTGCTCTACCCCAAGCAGCACCAGCACCAGTTGCTCCAGTTGCAACGCCAGCTGCACCTGCTGCTCCAGCTGCACCAGCATCTGATGACTCTAAGTATATTACTATTAAGTCTCCAATGATTGGAACTTTTTACCGTTCTGCAGGACCAGATAAAGAATCTTTCGTAAATGTTGGTTCTTCAATTTCTGCAGGGTCAACATTGTGTATCATTGAAGCAATGAAATTATTCAACGAAATTGAATCTGAAGTTTCAGGTAAAATCGTGAAAGTTTTAGTTGATGATGCTTCTCCAGTAGAATATGATCAACCATTATTCTTGGTAGATCCAGCTTAATTTAGGATTTAAATATTTATTAGGGATTAAAAATTAGAAATAAATTCTGGTTTTTAGTCCCTAATTGTGTAATTAATAAATACTTATAAAATGTTTAAAAAAATATTAATCGCAAATAGAGGTGAAATTGCTTTACGTGTTATTCGTACATGTAAAGAGATGGGGATCAAAACAGTTGCCGTTTATTCTACAGCAGATAAAGACAGTTTACCTGTTCGTTTTGCTGATGAAGCAGTTTGTATTGGCCCAGCAATTAGTACAAAATCTTATTTGTCTATTCCAAATATTATTGCTGCAGCTGAAATTACAAATGCTGATGCAATTCACCCTGGATATGGGTTCCTTTCTGAGAATGAAAAATTCTCAAGAGTATGTCAAGAATCAGGTATTAAATTTATTGGAGCTTTACCAGATCAAATCGCAAAAATGGGAGATAAAGCAACTGCAAAAGCAACTATGATTGCTGCAGGTGTTCCATGTGTTCCAGGTTCTGTAGGTTTATTGGAAAGTGTTGAGGATGCAAAAGCGCAAGCGAAAAAAATCGTTTATCCAGTTATCATGAAAGCGACTGCTGGTGGTGGTGGAAAAGGGATGCGTATCGTATGGAAAGAAGAAGATATTGAAGCGGCTTGGGATTCTGCAAGACAAGAATCTGCTGCTGCATTTGGAAACGATGGCCTTTATATGGAGAAGTACATCGTAGAACCACGTCATATCGAAATTCAAATTGCTGGTGATCAATACGGAAATGCTTGTCACTTATCTGAAAGAGATTGTTCCATTCAAAGACGTCACCAAAAATTGGTTGAAGAAACTCCTTCTCCATTTATGACGGATGAATTAAGAGAAAAAATGGGTGAGGCTGCAATAAAAGCGGCTAAAGCTGTAAATTATGAAGGTGTTGGAACGGTTGAGTTTTTAGTTGACATCAATCGTGATTTCTATTTCATGGAAATGAATACACGTATTCAAGTTGAACATACAATTACAGAAGAAGTTATCGATTTTGACTTAATTAAAGAACAAATCAAATTAGCTGCAGGAGATAAAATTTCTGGAAAAAACTATTTCCCTCATTTACATGCGATTCAATGTCGTATCAATGCAGAAGATCCTGATCATGATTTCAGACCTTCTCCAGGGAAAATTACAAGTTACCATTCACCAGGAGGACATGGTGTTCGTGTAGATTCTCATGCACATGCAGGTTACACAATTCCACCAAATTATGATTCTATGATTGGTAAATTGATTACTGTAGCGCAAACTAGAGAAGAAGCAATTCTTAAAATGAAAAGAGCGTTAGAAGAATATATTATAGAAGGGATCAAAACAACAATTCCTTTCCATTTAAAATTAATGGATGATCCAAAGTTTAGAGAAGGTAACTTCACTACAGCATTTATGGATACGTTTGATTATAAAAAGAAATAAGAATACAAAAAATGCCGACTTGATTTCAGTCGGCATTTTTCATTTATAGAATAAATTTTTAAGAATTTACTTTTTACACTTTCCGTCGCAAGCTCCTTTTTCTTTTTCACATTTTTTCATACAAGCAGCATCGCATTTTGCCATTTTTGCACCACATTCTTTAGGAGAATTACAACCTTCTGTTTTTTTACAACTTTTCATTTTAGCTGCACATTCTTCAGGTGTATTACAACCTTCTCCTTTAGGGCAGTTTTTCATCATTTCTGCAGAACATTCAGAACCATCTTCACACTTACCTCCTTCACAATCAGCACCCATGTTCATATGACATTCTTTCGAATCCATCTCCATCTCACATTTTTCACCTGATTTACATTCTTTTTTAATTACAATACATTTTTCCTCTTTCATTCCTTTTGAGCAATGACCAGATCCACATGTTGCTGGACAAGCTACTATTCCAACTAAAACAACGATAAATACAATTGTACTGAACGATATAGCAAGGTAAGAAGCTAATTTTGTAAATTTCCCTAAGCCTTCTTTTTTAGCGTATCCTAATAAAAATAATCCTCCTAAAAGAGTTAATAGCGCTAACAAGCACATCATCATTGTTGAAAATAACATCATAGTAATAATTTTTGTTTTACATTAATTAATCACCAAGTTACGATAAATTTCATGTTCAAAATAAACCGTTCATCAAAATTTCTAATAAATGATTATTGTCTTCAACAAAACGTACTCCGATACACTATTATCATTCCCCGATTTTTAATAATAGTATCGAAATTTATTATGATACTTGTTTAAAATATTCAAATGATGAAAATTATAGCTTTACTCACATTCTTTCAAATATTCTTTTTTCTGAATAATCAATTAACAGGTCAAACAACAGTTGGATTACTTCAGCATAACATAAGAACTTTAGATGATGGTTACGTTTTATTTGCACCGAATACTTCTGTTAATACTTATTTAATTGATAAATGTGGACATCAAGTTAAAACTTGGACAAGTAC
>CANGHX010000138.1 GCA_947453715.1 Flavobacteriales bacterium
ATACTTTATCATTGATTCAAGACATCCGAAAAGATAGTCTACAGATTGGTCTTTTTGTTAATTCGAATTTCAACTTACATCTGCAAGAAAAAACTGCAGCTCCAATTAGTGTTTATTATAACGCAACAGAAATGGGGATGCAAGATAGAGCAGAGCAATACTTGACGATAATTCAAAATAATGCAAAACGCAAAAGATGTCAAGAATTGCAAATTAATGAAGCACAGCTCAACCCAATCATTCCTTCGTATGTAAACGTTGCTTCTGACAAAGAAATGATTGGAAAATTAGCTGGAGGAATTTTACCATATATTTTCATAGCTTTTGGATTCATTGGCTGTATGTATCCTGCAATTGACTTATTTACTGGCGAGAAAGAAAGAGGAACAATCGAAACTTTACTAACAACTCCTGTAAAACGTTGGCAAATTTTATTTGGTAAAATGGGGGTAGTTGTATTATCAGGTTTACTTGCGGCAACTTGTGCATTAGTAGGACTTTTCTTATCAATAGAAGTTTTTAAATTAGTTGAAGATCAAGCTTTGTTATCAATCATACATAGTATTTTAAGTCCGAGTTTTATAATAGCATTGTTTGCATTACTTTTTCCTTTAACGATATTTTTTGCAGGTATTATGATTCCAATTGCTATTTATGCTAAAACATTTAAAGAAGCCCAAAGCATCATTACTCCATTAAACATTGTAATGGTACTACCAGCTATGATTGGTTTTTTTCCTGGAATTAAATTAGATATCGTCACAGCATGCATTCCAGTTGTTAACGTAGTATTATCAACAAAAGAATTAATTGCTGGGACATTAGAAACGAAATTTTTAATTCTTTCTTTTTTCATAATGATTGTATTAGCAATCAGCGCTATATTTTTCTCTTACAAACGATTTGATAAAGAAACTAACGTGATCCAATAAGTGATAATTGACTAAAAAAGTAAAAACGAACTTTTGTTTCAACTTTCTTATTAATTTTAAATACTACAAACTCTACACAAACGAATGGGTACAAATAATTTTATTCAGAAAATAATTCAACCGCCAAAAAGAACGTTTGAAGATTATTTTGAAGAAGCGAGATACTTATTATCTTATAGAATGTGCTTATTTTTATCCATCTCACTTGGATTACTTTCAATCATTTTATTTTTATTTTACAATCAATTTTATTCGATTTTAA
Organism: Flavobacteriales bacterium; assembly: GCA_947453715.1. Lineage (GTDB taxonomy): Bacteria > Bacteroidota > Bacteroidia > Flavobacteriales_D > Crocinitomicaceae > CAIUKX01. The sequence continues at coordinate 1,195 of CANGHX010000138.1, forward strand.
CTTTTACAGGTTTTACTAGTGTTTTTATTTCGTTCTTTTTCATTCGAATCACAGGGAAATACCAAACATTCGCTCTTTCATTCAATCTTTTCGCTGCATTCTTATGTGAATTTACACTTTATGCAATAAAAGATCATCCTCATATAATTGATGGGTTATGGATGATCATCAATGTTTTATTTGCCTTTTTAACCGTTTCTAAACGTTGGGCAATAGCGATAACTGCAATTCACACAATTAGCTTAAGTTACTTCTATTTAAATTTTTATAATGAACAAATTGTACTAATTAAATTACTTACTCAAGATCAAATAATTGGAAATGGTTTGAATATTATTATCTGTTTTTCAGTTATTTTATTTTTATGTTGGCAAAGCCTGAACACTTCTAACTATGCGCAAGTTCAATTAAAAAGAGCTAAGGAAACACTTCAGAATCAGTACAACATAATAAATAAACAAAATATTGAAAAAACAGCTATGGTGAAAGAAATTCATCATCGTGTAAAAAACAATCTACAAGTCATTGTCAGTTTATTAAGGCTACAATCTCATGAATTAGAAAATGAAGAGGCAATTGAAAAGTTCAGAGACACTACAAGTCGAGTGCTAACTATGTCTCTAATTCATGAAAAAATGTATCAAACTGAAGAACTATCTAAAATTAATATTGAAGAATATTTTAGAAGTCTCGCAAGAGATTTAATTCATTCGTATCAAATACAATTCGAAGTTAAAACAAACATTGAATGTTCAATTGAAAAATTGGGACTAAAACCAATTGTTCCATTAGCTTTAATCATTAATGAATTATTTTCGAATTCACTAAAATACGCCTTCAATGATATAACCGATGCAAAAATTGACATGAAATTAAATCAAATTGATGAAGACACATTCACTTTGGAATATTCTGACAATGGTCTATGGAAAAAACCTATAAAAGAACACTCTTTTGGATTAAGTCTAATAGAGAGTTTAACAGACCAACTGGATGGGACAATTTCATTTTCGCACACTCCTAAAACATCTTATAAATTTACTTTTAAAAATTCAGAAGATTAATTTTATGATTTAAATCATGTTTTTAAGTTGATTTAATCACTTTTCCGTTTGATTACAATCATTCAGATTTCCTTCATTTCTTCGTTATTTTGCAAAGATAATGTTTAACTATTTTGTTCTAAAAACTAAAATTGTTAAACAGAATTGTTAAAGCAAAATACAAAACCATGGAAACTAGTTTGATTTCACAAGAAGAATTACTCCTTGAATTCGAAAATAAAATAAATGCAGAACAAAAAATAGAGCCATTAGACTGGATGCCTGATGAATATAGAAATCACCTTATTCGTCAAATGTCTCAACATGCGCATTCAGAGGTTATAGGTATGCAACCAGAAGGTAATTGGATAACAAGAGCCCCTTCGTTGAGAAGCAAAAAAATTCTTTTAGCTAAAATTCAAGACGAAGGTGGACATGGCTTGTATTTGTATAGCGCTGCTGAAACATTGGGTGTTAGCCGTGATCAATATATTCAATGGCTTCATGAAGGAAAAGCAAAATATGCATCTGTTTTCAATTATCCAGCGTTAACTTGGGCTGATATGGGTGCAATTGGATGGTTGGTTGATGGAGCTGCGATCACAAATCAAGTTTCATTACAAAGAACTTCATACGGTCCGTATTCTAGAGCAATGGTAAGAATTTGTAAAGAGGAATCCTTTCACCAACGTCAAGGATATGAAATCATGTGGAAAATGATGGAAGGAACGAAAGACCAACAAGAAATGGCTCAAGATGCATTAAATCGTTGGTGGTGGCCTGCTTTAATGATGTTTGGACCTCACGATTCTGATTCTCCTAGAACAAGCAATGCTATGAAATGGAAAATCAAACGTGAAACAAATGATCATTTGAGACAAAAGTTCATTAATAAAACAATTCCTCAAGCTGAATTAATTGGATTAAAAATTCCAGATTCAAATGTTGTTAAATTAAGTGACGAGAATTACCAAACTAGCGATATCAACTGGGATGAATTTTGGAAAGTTGTAAATGGAAATGGACCATGTAACGAACAACGTTTAGCTCATCATATTAAATACCATAATGAAGGTGCTTGGGTAAGAGAAAGTGCTTCTATTAGTAATCCAAAATAATAATATCTTATGAACAAAGACAAAATCAAAGAAACTTTATTTTCGATTAACAATCAGATTATAAGCGATTTAAAAGAACGAATCACCTCTAACAAAGAGCAAGTTGCATTAGATCATAACGATACTCTTGATCCTGAAGATTATTCTCATCAAAATGAATCATCTGAGATGGATGAACTTTTATTAATTCAGTTAGAAAAAGCGTTGGCAGAAAAGTCAAAATTAGAAACAATCGATTTTGACACAAAAAACAAAATAGAAGTTGGTGCAGTTGTTACCACAGATCAGTTTGCATTCGTTATAGGTTTAGCAACTACTCCATTTCATGTAGACGAGACTCAATATGTAGGTGTTTCAACAGATGCTCCAATTTACTCGATGATGAAAGACAAAGTACAAGGTGAAAGTTTTCAGTATGGAAACAATCATTATCAAATAGTTTCAATTAATTAAAACATTAATAATATGGGCAATACAGATACACAAGGTGAACTTTGGGAAGTATTTATTCAAAGTAAACCAGGTCAATCGTTTAAACACGCAGGTGCAATACATGCTTTTGACCGTGAAATGGCAATAGAAAATGCACGTGACACTTATACAAGAAGAGGAGAAGGTAGCGGTCTATGGGTTGTAAGAAGCAAAGATATTGTTTCTGTAACTCCAAATGAAGAAGGGTATTTTTTCGATCCATCGAATGACAAAGTTTACCGTCATCCTACTTTCTATGAAATGCCTGAAGGAGTTAAACACATGTAATTTAAAAAGATGGACAAGAAACTAAAATATTATCTACAAATCGCTGATAATGCGTTGATTTTAAGTCATCGTTTAAGCGAATATTGCAGTAGAGCTCCATTTTTGGAAGAAGATTTAGCAAATACAAATGTTGCCTTGGATTTAATTGGTTTAGCCGAATCTGTTTTAGAGGAGGTCGCAAAACAAGAAGGAAAAGGAGAATGTGGTGACGATTTAGCTTACAGAAGAAAAGAAAGTGAATTTTTAAATGTGGTATTAGTTGAACAACCTAATGAAGACTTTGCACACATCATGGTTCGTCAATTTTTTACAGATGCTTTTAATTATTACTTCTTTTCAGAACTTTGTACAAGTAAAGATCCATTTTTATCTGCTTTAGCAAAAAAATCAATTAAAGAAATAACTTATCATTTGAGAAGAAGTTCAGAATGGATGATTCGATTAGGTAAAGGTACTCCAGAAGCAAGTCAGAAAACACAATCTGCTATTGACAAATTATGGAAATATACGCATGAATTTTTTATTGAAAATTCAATCGAAACTGAAATGATTAGTAAAGGAATTGGTGCAAATTTAGCATCCGTCCATTTGAATTGGAAACAAAAAATTAGTGAAATATTCTACATGGCACACTTCAATATTCCTACAAATGATTTTGTAATTAAAGGAGGAAAAGAAGGTGCACATTCAGAAAACTTAGGTTACATTTTATGCGATATGCAATATTTACCAAGTAAATATCCAGATGCTAAGTGGTAAATAAATAACAACAACATTGAGGAACTTCTAAAAACTTCTTTTCTTCGCTCAAATTTTAAGAAGTAAATAATTGGAGTTCCTCTTTTTTTTCAAGCATAATTGATCAAAAAAAATGAAATCTTATAATCACCAATAATTATTAAAGCTAATTGAAATAAATTAAGCTAATATTTTGATTATTTAGCAAGGTGCTTAATTAATAAAGGAATACGAACTACAGACTCAACAGATCGCATATGATCTAAAGCAGGATACCATTTTGGCATTAAATTAAAGACTCTAATTACCTCTTTAACAATCCAATCCTCTTTCGTTCCTGTAACTCTTACATTAGAAATTTTACCTTCTTTTGAAACGATAAATGATGCTTCTACTTCAACCGTAAATGTTTTAGATTGAACTTCATTTGGGTATGAAAAATTCTCCTCAATCAAGAAATAAAGCGAACGTGAACCTCCTGCAATAAAAGCATCCACATGTGGCGGGAATTCTGGATCTAATTCTTGTCCTCTTTCATTCCAACATTCTCTTAATACAATAGAATCCATTTTAAACTGCTCATACCAACTTACAGTTCCTGTTCTATAATAATATTTGAAAAGCCCATTTTTCTTGCCCGATTTATATTCACCTTCTTCGCTAACACTTCCATCTTCAAAATAACCATATTTTGTTCCTTCTAATAGATTATTATGGTAATTTACTTTTTGTTCAAGTTGGCCATTTTTATAATAATAGTAAAAATCACCTTCTTTAAAAGTGCATTTTTTATCTTTATAAAAACCAATCATTTGAATTTCTCCGGAGATATAATAATCCTTTATCATCCATTCCGCTTTAGATACTTTATGTTTAACTCTAAAGAAAAAAGCATCTTCTTTTTTACATTCTTTCCAATCGTAATCATAAAACACAGAAATACTATCTTGAGCGAATGATATAAATTGAACAAATAAAATCGAAAAAAGGAATAACAGTTTGGGCATTATTGTTTTTTTTATGTGAATTTAATAATTTATTAGAATAAAAAAAATATTCTTAAAAATAATATCTCTTCCAAACCAATTATCCTTATTTTTGAAACGAAATGAAGAACACAAAAGGATTTTTTCAACTCCCAAAACATGTTAAAGCATTATTCCTTCAGCTTGGATTAGTGTTACTTTTTTTGATGCTCTCCAGAGGTATATTTTACTTTGCCAACAAAGACTCTTTTACGGAAGTATCAGTTAATGATTTTTTTATTTCCATTTGGATAGATTCAATTACAATTGCACTTCTTTTTTTGCCATATTATGTACTATTCTTAATACCATTTTACAATCGAAATAATCGTATTTACAAACTTTTTTTTCGTGCATTATTTCACATTTCAAACGCTACATTATTGATATTCAACCTGATCGATGTTGAATATTATCAGTTCACCAATAAAAGATCTACTTTCGATTTATTTTCAATTGTTGGAGCAGGAAGTGATATTGTGCAACTACTCTCAACTTTTGTAAAAGATTTTTGGTGGTTAATTTTAATATTTATCGTTTTCACCTATTTTGTTAATTTCTTATATAAAAAAACTGAAAAATATGATTTTCAATATGAGTCTAGAAAATCATTTTACTCAAAAAACATTTTTGCTTTTATAATTTGCATTCCAATCCTACTGTTTATTGCTAGAGGAACAACAGGGCTAAGGCCAGTAAGCGTTATTGATGTCGCTCGCTTTACAGAAGTAGAAAATACAGCATTGGTATTGAACACGCCGTTTACGATGATTAAATCATATGGGAAAGAAAAATTAGAAGAAAAACAATATTTCTCAGAGAAAATCGAAAACAATTTATTTAATCCAATACAAACATCTGTTCCACAAAACATATTACCAAAAGGAACGAATGTGATGATTATTATACTTGAAAGCTTTGGAAATGAATTTATTGGAACTTATAATCATGGGGAATCTTACACACCATTTCTTGACTCACTGTTAAAAGAATCCCTTCATTTTGAATATGGAATTGCAAATGGTAAAAAATCGATTGAAGCTGTTCCTTCGATTATCGCTTCTATTCCTACATTAATGGATAATCCATATATTTCTTCTACTTATAGTGGAAATAAGATTAATACACTTCCATCTATTCTTTCAAAAAAGGGCTATTCAACGGCTTTCTTTCACGGAGCAACAAATGGGTCAATGCGTTTTAACAGCTTTGCAAGTCAATCAGGTTTTCAAAAATATTACGGTCGTTTTGAGTATAAAAATGACAAACACTTTGACAAAACTTGGGGTATTTTAGATGAATATTTTAATCCTTGGACAGCGAAACAATTGACAAAAATGAAAGCACCTTTTTTCGCTACGTTGTTTACACTTTCTTCTCATCACCCATATTACATTCCGCCTCACATGCGAGAGAAAGTAAAAAAAGGACCACAACAGATTTGTGCATCAATTAATTATGGAGATTATTCTTTGAAAAAGTTTTTTGATGAAGCAAAAAAACAACCTTGGTATGAAAATACATTATTTGTTTTATGTGCTGATCACACCCCTGCTACAAATAGCAAATATTATAGTCATAGAACTCAAATGTATCGAATTCCCATCGTTTTTTACCATCCTAAAAAATTAATACAGCCAAAGTTTGAAAAGAAAATATTTCAGCAAATTGATATTTTACCTACGATTTTAGATCTTTTAAATATTAAAACTACGTACTATTCATTTGGAAACTCTTACTTCAAAAACATTGAAAAAGAAGGCCTTACATACTTAGAAGGCAATTTTCAATATTTCACCAAAAACTATATGCTAACCTTCTCTAATGATAAGGCACGAAATTTGTATGATTTCACTGTTCGAGGTGAAATCACGAAAGATTATCTTTCAATTAAAAAGAAAGAAGGTTTGGTAGCCGAAAAAAGATTGAAAGCTATCATCCAACGTTACAATCGTGATTTGATTCAGAATAAAACTACAGTTGAATGATGAACAATGAAACAAAAAATACGATTTATAATAAATCCAATTTCTGGAGTTAAAAAGAAAACGGATATTCCAACATTAATAGAACAGTATTTGGATCATTCAAAATTCGAATACGATATCTCTTTCACGGAATACAGAAAACACGCCAAAAGTTTAGCATATAAATCTTCTTTAGAAGGAATTGATATAGTATGCGCTGTTGGTGGAGATGGTTCTGTACATGAAGTAGGAACTGCTTTAATCGGAACACCTACTAAATTAGCGATCCTTCCAGCAGGTTCTGGAAATGGCTTAGCAAGACATCTAAATATTTCACTTGATATTATCAAAGCAATTGAGTGTATCAACGATAACAAGTCTATTAAGATGGATACCGTTATAGTAAATGACAAGCCATTTTTAGGGGTTGGGGGCTACGGATTCGATGCTTTAATTGCAAAAAAATTTAGTGAATATCATACGAGAGGATTTGCTAGCTATATCAAGTTGGTTATGAAAGAATATTTTAATTATTCTCCTAGAAAAATCTCAATAAATATGAACGGTGTCATTCGAAATGAATCTGTGGTTTTATGTACGATAGCAAATGCATCTGAGTTTGGCAATGGCTTTGTAGTTTCTCCTAATTCAGATGTAACAGATGGTAAAATAGAATTATGTATTTTAAAACCATTTTCAATATGGGCTGCGCCTTCAATTGCTTATCGTTTCTTTAAAAGAACGGCTGATAAATCTCGC
>CANGHX010000139.1 GCA_947453715.1 Flavobacteriales bacterium
ACGAAATAGAAAGACTAGAAGCATTAAAAAGCTATCATATCATGGATAGCTTATCAGAACAAGAATTTAATGCGATAACAAAATTGGCTGCTTCTATTTGTGGCGTTCCAATTGCGTTAATTAGTTTACTAGATGAAAACAGACAATGGTTCAAAGCTAAATTCGGTATCGATGTAGATGAAACACCACGAAATATTTCTTTTTGTCAGCATGCTATTTTAGATACCAAAATATTTGAAGTTGAAAATGCACTAGAAAATCCAATTTTTGCTCAAAATCCATTGGTTACAAGTCAACCTGACATCCGTTTTTATGCAGGTGCTCCTTTAATTGATCCTAACGGTTATAATTTAGGAACATTATGTGTAATTGATACAATACCGAAGAGATTAACTGAAGAACAAAAGGATTCTTTAGAAACATTGGCTTCAGAAGTTGTTTCCTTGATTTTACTTCGAAAAAGTAAACAGGATATGGAAGTTGCCAAAAATGAAATGGAAGCAATGCTTTCAGGATTACAAGAAGGAATCGTTTTTCAAAACACTAAAGCTGAAATTATGCGTTGTAATGAAAGTGCTGAGAAAATCTTAGGCCTTTCATATGATCAAATGATCGGCAAAACTTCAGTTGATCCAAGTTGGAGAGCAATTCATGAAGATGGTAGTGATTTTCCTGGTAATACGCATCCAGCGATAGTAACATTGGAAACGAAATTACCACTAAGTAATATCATTATGGGAGTTCACAAACCCAATGATGAATTGACATGGATTTCAATCAACTCGGTTCCTATGTTTTCAAAAGAAACAAAAGAACTAACTGGAGTAATTTGTACTTTTAAAGATATCACCGAATCAAAATTACAACAAGATAAGATAAAAGAAAACGAAGAACTTCTAGAAAAATCTCAAAAAATTGCTAAAATATGTAGTTGGAGCTTTAACTATCAAACAAAAGAAGTTAAATGGTCAAAAGAATACATATCTATTTTTGACATTTCTCCTGAAATTCAACAAGAAACGTATAATGACGATTTTTCAATATTTTATAATAAAATTCATCCTGAAGATATAGAGAACTTTCATAAGACAATAAAAGAGGCAACTCTAAATAATCATTCTTTCGACATAGAATACAGAATTTTTTCTTCAGAAGGCCATATTAAATATCTAAATTGCTGTGGAGACATTGAATTGGATAGTAACAAAAATCCACTATTCTTGAGAGGTACGATTCAAGATATATCGCGAAGTAAAATTTCTGAGGAAGAATACCATAAAGCTAATGACAGATGGAAATTTGCAATCGAAAATTCAGGTGATGGTATTTGGGATTATGATTTAAAAAACAATGTTTCATATCAATCTGATCAATTTTTAAAGAATTTAGGTTATAAAAGAGGTGAAAAAAGTTTTACACATGAATTCATGATGACTTTATTTCATCCAGATGAGAAAGAAGAGATCGATCGATTATTTCAGGCTCATTTAAAAGGTGAAACTGAATACTTTTCTCATGAATATAGGATTTTGTGTAAAAATGGTGAATATAAATGGATATTGGACCGTGCTAAAATCATTGAAAGAGATGAAAATGGTAATCCATTAAGAATGATTGGTATTCATCATGACTTAACGAATAGAAAACTACAAGAGGAGATTCTACATAACAATGAAAATAATTTAAAAGAAGCTCAAGAAATTTCAAAAATTGGTAGCTGGGAATTTGACTTAAGAACCAATGAATTAACTTGGTCAACAGAACATTATCGAATCTTTGAAATAGAAGAACCTCAAACTCCTGAGAACCTATATAATTTATATAGAACCAAAATTCATCCAGATGATATTGACGAACTTGATAAATTAGTTAATCGCTCTATAGTAGAAGGAGTTGGATTTGAATACAACCATCGCGTTTTAACTAAAACCGGTGATATTAAATATGTTTTAGGAATTGGAAAGGTTATTTTCAATTCAAAAAATGAACCTATTAAAGTAAAAGGAACGGTTCAAGATATTACAGAACGTAAAAAGGCTGAAATTAAAATTTCCCTTTCAGAAGAACGTTTAAATGAAGCTCAAGAACTTTCAAAATTAGGGAACTGGGACTTTAATCTTATAAATTATGCAGTATTATGGTCTGATGAAGTCTATAAAATTTTTGAAGTACCAAAAGATACCCCAAATGAAATGTTATTCGAAATTTATAGATCACGGTTCGATGAAATTGAATTAGCTCTTTTAGATGAAAAAATTAAAGATTGTAGTGAAAAAGGTATTTCATATGATTTCATTCATAAAATTAATATTAATCATATTGAAAGTAAATACATTCATAGCAGAGGTTTTCCAAGAATAAACGCAGCAGGTGAAATAACTTCAATGTATGGAACTGTTCAAGATGTAACCATTCAAAAAGAAGCTGAAAATTTAATCATAAATATCAAAAATGAACTACAAAACTTTTTTGATTTAAGTTATGACTTCATGGCTATTGCAAATGTAGACGGAACTTTCAAATCAATAAACAACACATTTATCGAAGTATTAGGTTATACTACTGAAGAACTTACCAATCAGCCATTTATCAATTTTGTTCATCCTGATGATGTTGAGAATACTATAAATGAAGTTTCTAAATTAGCAAGTGGATTAAAAGCAATTGATTTTGAAAATCGCTATAGAAAAAAAAATGGAGATTATATTTGGTTAAGCTGGAGAACAGCACCTGATGTTAAGACAGGAATATTGTATGCAACGGCTAGAGATGTAACGAAAGAAAAAAATTACAAAGAAGAACTTATTAATGCTAAAAACATTGCTGAACAAGCAAATCTCGCAAAATCAGAATTTTTAGCAAATATGAGTCATGAAATTAGAACTCCATTAAATGGAATTATAGGATTTTCTGATTTATTAAAAACTACAGAACTAAACGAAACTCAAGAAGTTTATACATCAACAATTACTCAATCAGCACATTCATTGTTAGATGTTGTCAATGATATTTTAGATTTTTCTAAAATTGAAGCAGGAAAACTAGAATTAGATATTCAAAAATCATCTATTCACGATTTAATCTATCAAGCAATCGATACTGTGACATTTCAAGCTCAAACAAAAGAAATTGAATTGTTAATGAATATTGACCCTAATTTAAATAATAGCTATTATCTTGATCCTGTACGAACTAGACAAATTATAGTTAATCTTCTTGGAAACGCAATAAAATTTACAGCTGAAGGTGAAGTTGAACTGACCGTTGAATTAATTGAGAAAAATGAAAACAATGCATCGATTCGTTTTTCTATTCGTGATACAGGTGTTGGAATTGCAAAAGAACAACAAACAAAAGTTTTTGAAGCATTTTCGCAAGCTGATAATTCAACAACACGAAAATTTGGAGGTACTGGATTAGGTTTAACTATTTCAAATAAATTACTTTTCTTAATGGGGGAAAGTAAATTACAACTTGAAAGCGAAGTGGGGAAAGGAAGTAACTTTTATTTTGATCTAAATCTATCTTTTGATGAAGAAATTAAAACGAAATTATTTCAAACAGAGAAAAAGATTTTATTAGCAAATAAATCGATTAAAGAATCTGAAATTATTCAAAAATACTTCACTTACGAAAATCTTAAAACAACTAGTGTTTTTAGTTCTGAAGAAGCCTTTGAGAAATTAAAACTTAAAGAAAAATTTGACGCCATACTTATTGATAGTCAATTGTTTAATAAAAACAACAATCAGATACTGAAGCAAATTGTATCACTTGAAGGGTTTGACATCTCAAAAACTCCGATTTCTTTGATTACTAGATCTATTCATGATGAAACATACTTTAATGATTGTGAAAAACTAGGTGTAAAATCGAAAATCACAAAACCACTTAAGCCAAAATATCTATTGGAGTTAGTCTCGAAAATCATAAAAAATGAAACGACTGATAAAACGGAAAAAGAAAACAAAAGAGCATTTGATAACAGAATCTCTATTTTAATTGTAGATGATAATGTTATTAACATACTGCTAGCCAAAACGCTTGTAATGAATCTAATGCCAAACGCAACGATTTTTGAGGCGAAAAATGGCGTTGAAGCGATAAATTTATTCAAAACAGAAAAACTAGATTTGATTTTGATGGATGTTCAGATGCCAGTATTAAATGGATATGATGCTGCTGGAGAAATAAGAAAATTAGAAGTGAATACTCAAATTCCTATTATTGCACTTACTGCGGGAACAATCATTGGAGAAAAAGAAAGATGTCTCCAAGCTGGAATGTCAAATTATATAAGTAAACCAATCATCAAAGACGAATTAGAGTTAATGATTGAAACCTATTTAATTAAAAATTAAAATGGACGAACATAGCGATTATAAAAAAATTTTCAATTTATCACTGGACATTATCTGTAAAGTTGGACCAGATGGTAATTTTAAAGATATAAATCCTGCCTTCACGTCAATACTTGAATGGGAAATTAGTGATGTCTTACATAATCCATTCGCTAGTTTTATTCATCCGGATGATATTGAGTATACAACAAATGAAATAACTAAACAATTTACGGGTAATGGTTCGGACGTTATCGTCAATCGTTATAAAACGAAGAATGGTAGCTACAAACATATCAGTTGGAAAGGAAATATTAATAAAGAAACAGGCGATTTATATGGAATTGGTCGTGATGTTTCTGAACAAATAAAAAAAGAAGAGGAATTTCAACTAATTACAAAAGTCGTTTCAAAAACAAAAGATGCTGTCGTTATTACAGATCCTTTAGGTAAAATTGTTTGGGTCAATAATTCGTTTACAAAAATCAGTGAATATTCGAAAGAAGAAGTTTTAGGCAAAAAACCAGGTTCTTTTTTACAAGGAAAAAAAACAAATCAGGATACTGTAAATGAAATTCGAAAAGCAATACAACAAAAAGTAGAAATTGATGTAAATATTCTTAATTATACGAAATCGGGCAAAGAATATTGGTTGAATATTAATATATCACCAATTTATGATGATAAAAATCAAATTGAATATTTCATTGCCATTGAGCGAGATGTAACTCTAGAAATTCTTCAACAAGAAGAAAAAAGAATTGCCGACGAACGTTGGAAAATAGCAATTGAAAATTCGAATTACGGTTTATGGGATTGGAATATTCTAACAAATGAAACCTATTTTTCAGAAGCTTGGAAAGAAACACTAGGGTATGCCAATGAAGAGATTGAAAATCATGTTGATGAATGGACCAACCGCGTTCATCCTGATGATATTTTATTAGCTGAAAAAGATATTGAAAAACACCTAAAAGGGGAAACTGAATTTTACGAGAGTATGCATCGGATTCGCTGTAAAAATGGTACATACAAATGGATTTTAGACCGTGGAAAAATAGTTGAATGGAGTCCTGAGGGAAAACCTACAAGAATGATCGGTACTCATAATGATTTAACTAATGAAATTGAAAATAAACGTCAACTTTTAATTAATCAAGAAAAACTAAACGAAGCACAACGAATAGGAAAAATAGGTAGTTGGGAGTGGAACATCTTGACAAAAGAGTCTATTTGGTCAAAGCAACAATATGAAATATTTGAAATAGATAATAATTTATCGAAAGAAGAAGTACATCAAAAATATAGAGCCAAAATTCATCCAGAAGATATTCTAGCAGTTGAAAAGCAAGTGTATGAATGTATTGAAAAAAGTCAAAATTTTAGTTTTGATTATAGAATAATATGCGCTGAAAATAAAATAAAATATGTCTATGATACTGGACATATTCTCTTAGATGAAAATAATCTTCCTTACAAAGTAATGGGGGTTACTCAAGATATAACCGAAAGAAAAATAACCGAATTAGAAATTGAAAAATTAAAAGATAACCTAGATACAATTATTTCGACACTAAATGAAGGTATAGTTCTACAAGATAGTAAAGGTGCTATCCTTCATTGTAATCCTGCAGCAGAAGAGATCTTAGGTCTCACCTACGACCAGATGATTGGTAAGAAATCGGTTGATCCTTCTTGGAGAGCAGTACATGAAGATGGGAGCGAATATCCAGGAGAAACACATCCTGCAATGCGAACTTTAGCAACTGGTAAGTCAATTCTAAATGATGTCATGGGAGTTCATAAACCAAATAATGAATTAACTTGGATTAATGTTAATGCAGTATTAATGCCAAACAATCGAGGTGTTGTATGCAGTTTTACAGATATTACAGAAAGAAAAAAAATAGAAAATATCATTCTCAGAAATGAAGAAATGCTTTTCCAAACCAATAAAATAGCACAAGTTGGTGCGTGGGAATATAAAGCAGATCAGAGTGTTTTTTGGTCAGAAATAACTCGAGAAATTTTTGAATTACCCAATGATTTTGAAACTCATTTTGATGATTTAAAACAATTTTATCCGAATAAAAATTTAGAAATATTATTATCTCATTCACGAAAAACAATTGAAACGGGTGAACCATTTGAGATTATATTAGAAATTGAAACGTACAATAAAAATTTGAAGTGGGTAAAATGTAAAGGAGAAGCTCAATATAAAAATGGGCAATTTATTTGTCTAAATGGAGCTTATCAAGATATTACTAAACAACATGAAATTGAAACGGAGTTAATTTCAGCAAAAGAAAAAGCTGAACAAGCGAGTATTGCGAAATCTGATTTTTTAGCAAATATGAGCCATGAAATTAGAACACCTTTAAATGGAATAATTGGTTTTTCAGATTTATTAAAAACAACAAAATTAGATTCAACTCAGGAATTATTTAGTAATACAATAATCCAATCTGCTAATTCATTACTCGGAGTAATCAATGATATCTTAGATTTTTCTAAAATTGAAGCAGGAAAGTTAGAGTTGGATATACAAAAATCAAATCTTGTTGAGATTGCTAGTGAAGCGATTGATGCCGTTACATTCCAAGCTCAAAGTAAAAAATTAGAATTACTTTTGAATATTGACACATCACTTCCTTCCCATTTGTATTTCGATCCGATTCGTGTGCGTCAAATTATGATTAACCTGTTAGGTAATGCAATTAAATTTACATCCGTTGGAGAAGTTGAATTAAAAATCGAAACTTTAAAAACGACTAAAAAAGAAGCGAAAATACGTTTTTCTGTTAGAGATACTGGTGTTGGTATCGACAAACAAAATCAAGGTAAAATTTTTGAAGCTTTCTCGCAAGCTGACACGTCCACAACTCGAAAATTTGGTGGAACAGGATTAGGATTAAGCATTTCAAATAGATTACTACAATTAATGGCTAATAGTTCACTTCAATTGATAAGCGAATTAAATGAAGGTAGCACATTTTATTTTGATTTAGAATTATCATTTGATAATTTAAACAAACAATCAATTATTCAAGAAAAAATAGAAAAGGCAATCATTTTAACTGATCATTTCAATTTAGCTTCAATTGTAAAAAAATACTTAAAATCTCAAAATATAGATGCTGAATTAATATTCAAAAAAGATGATTTTATTAATAAATTTGAGAAAGTAGATGAAAGTGTTTTAATAGTTATAGATAGTGAATTTGATTCTACTAAAGCCTACGATTTTATAGAATTGATTAGCAAAAAAACAGAACGACAACTCACAAATAATCCAACTATTTTATTATCAAATTCAATAGATGATGATTACACATTTAATAAATGTAAATTATTAAATGTAAAACATCAGCTTCTCAAACCAATAAAACCGAATTCACTTTTTGATAAACTTGATTTAATAATAAATGGTTGGGACAGAGTATATAATGAGGGAAATAACAATTCTATTTTAAATAATACCATTTTACTTGTCGATGATAATGCAATTAATCGATTATTGGCTTCAACATTAATTAAAAAAATTGTACCTAATTGTAATTTAATCGAGGCTGAAAATGGATTACAAGCAGTTGAAAAATTCAAAGAACATCAGCCTGTTTTAATATTTATGGACATTCATATGCCAGAGATGGATGGTTATGAAGCGAGTGAAATAATACTCAATTCTTTAAATAAGAAAACAGTAAATATCATCGCATTAACCGCAGAAAATGATCTAGAAGAAAAAAGAAAATCAAAGTATATTGGAATGAAAGAATCAATTTCTAAACCAATAAATCCAGAAGAATTAGAAAAATTAATTCAAAAGTATTACTTTAATAAATTAAAATAGATGGAGAAGGATTTCTTAAAATCTAATCAATTTGACCAAAATGTAATTGATGTTCATAAAGCAAAAGAACTAAAGTCATATAGGATATTGTTATTAATCACCGTATTTATGTACCCTACATTTGGTTATATTAATACATTCATCAAACATTCCGAATCGTTTCAAACGTTCATAGAACGCTCTTCATTTTCTATATTAATCATTTTTACTCTAATCCTTTCCTTAAAAAATGACCGCATAAAAAATTCATTTTATTACGTCATTTCCGGATTTACATTTCTTGGAACTCTTCACTTAGCATCTATTGGTCTATCGTTTGGTTACAGTTTTAGCCATA